>JAUVYD010000046.1 GCA_030603265.1 Dehalococcoidia bacterium | reverse complement strand
GGCTCTCGGCCTATACGAACCCATCCATGGCTCGGCGCCGACAATAGCCGGTCAGGGAATAGCGAATCCCCTGGCCGCGATACTCAGCGCCGCCCTGTTGCTCCGCTACTCCCTCGGCCTGGAGGCAGAGGCGCAGGCCATCGAGGACGCTGTCATGGCCGTGCTCGAATCCGGCCACCGAACCACCGACATCCTGACTGAGGGCTGCTCTAAGGTAGGCACGAAGGAGATGGGCGACCTCGTCGTGGAGAAGCTACTCTCGTGAGGTGGTTGACATCGTGCAACAGCGCGTCTAGAATACGAATTCATCCATCTCTGTTGACAGGTTGATTATGAAAGTCTGGGCTTCTCCCGTGATTGTGGTGGCAGCAGTTATGATTCTCGTGCGCACTGCGGGTGCGCGAGGGGGGCTCTTCCAGCCGACACAGTAGAAAGACTCAGGAATCCAGGAGAATGAGAAGAAGCCTCCCGAAAGGGAGGCTTCCTGCTATTGCCAGACCAATCCAGGAAAGAGGGTACAGGACAGCAGAATACGACAGGGTCCGCCGGCCAGGCACTGGCGCAGCGCCGCGAAGGTGTGGCCCCAAGCCACAATAACGATTGGGAGGAATATAGCGACATGGAACCCTACGCCTTCTTCGAGGACAAGTTCATGCCCCTCAAAGATGCCAAGATGGGCATCCTGACTCAGGCGCTGCACTACGGCACCGCGTGCTTCGGCGGTATCAGAGGTTTCTGGGACGAGGAGAAGCAGCGCTTCTGTCTCTTCAGGGTCAAGGACCACTACCGCAGGCAGCTCGACGCCTGCAAGATTCTGAACATCAACCTGCCCTACGATGTGGACAAGATGGCAGAGGTTACGGTCGAGACCGTGAGACTAAGCGGGTTCAAGGAGAACGTGTACTGTCGGCCCCTCGCCTACAAGTCATCCCAGGCCATTGGAGTGAAGCTCCATGACCTGGATGACGGCTTCTTCGTCATCGCGACGACCCTCCCTGCATACCTCGGCACCGGCGGCATCCGCTGCTGCACGTCATCCTGGAGGCGCGTGAGCGACAGCCAGATATCGCCGCGAGGGAAGATCACCGGTCTCTACGTGAACAGCGCGCTGGCGAAGACCGACGCGAACCGAGCGGGCTTCGATGAGGCCATCATGATGAACGAGCGAGGCCACGTGGCGGAGGGAACTGGAGAGAACCTCTTCGTTGCCATCAAAGGGCAGCTCATCACTCCCCCTCCTTATGACAGTATCCTGCTTGGCATCACCCGGGACACGGTCATGCAGCTCGCCAGGAACGAGCTCGGCATCGAGACTGTCGAACGCAGCATAGACCGAAGCGAGCTCTACGTAGCCGACGAGGTGTTCTTGACCGGAACTGCCACAAACGTGGCTCCTGTCGTCGAGCTCGACCACAGGCCCATCGGCGACGGCGAGATGGGCCCTCTGGCCGCGAAGCTGCGGGATCTCTACACACAGGTGGCTCTCGGCAGGAACCCCAAGTACTCTGAGTGGTACACGTTCCTGAAGCCTGAGTAGTCAATCGGGAAGTAGCCCGGGAGGCCAGGGGCCCCTGGGCAGCGACTGCGAGGACACGCATCACGCTCTTCTATCGCAGGGCGCGAAGAAGGAAAAGGATGCGGCAACTCTGCTCCAGGATACTGGTGAGGTAGTAGGCTTCCTCAAGGAGTTGGGCGATGGCGAAACTGCCGTGCCCCTTCACCAGCACTACTCTGGAGTAGCAGAGTGCGTCCGCGATCTCGTCGCACAACTCCCCCGGACCCGAAAGGTACTCCTGCCCCACGATAGGCACGCGTGGCAGCGTGATACGCCCCTCGATATCGTTGGGCACCAGCTCGCTCTCCACAAAAGTGAGGGCCACCGCATGGCTGGGGTGGGCGTGAACGATAGCCCGGGCAGGCGTCTTGAGGTAGATTGCTCTATGAACCGGCAGTTCGCTTGAGGCGCGGGGTGTGCTCCTGGTGTTTCTGTCGAGGCGGGTCTCCACCACATCCGTCCGCCCGATAGTGCCGAGCGGACACCCGCGCTGCGTGATGTAGAGTCGGTCGCCCTGCCGTATGCTCAGGTTGCCACCGTGCGAAGATACGAGCCCTTCCTCGAAGAGGGCTCGGCCCACCTTGGCGAATTGAGAGAACACGAGTTTTCGCTACTTCTCACGGGGAGTTCTTCTCCCCTTCGAGTGAGTCCTCCGCACGGGCAGCACTCGCTGAGTAACCGCAGCCCTACTCTACGTCGCCCTTCGCTTCCAGCGCGTTCACGTGCTTCGACAGCCGGGACTTCAGTCTCGCCACCTTGTTCTTGTGAAACAAGCCCTTCGTCCCGGCACGATTCAGGCCTGCTATCGCAGCCGCCGCAGCGTCTCGCGCCTGATCGACGTCTCCCGATGCAACACTCTGGCGAGCACTCCGTAGCAGAGTACGCGTTCTGCCGCGAATCACGCGGTTGCGAATGCGCCTCTTCTCCTGTGCCCGAGCAGTCTTATCTGCTGACTTGCTCTCTGACAATGGTCTCTCCTTTTCTTGTCACGTTGATGACACTCCACAGCGACTGGATCTTGGCGACTAGCCTGCTGAGCTGCGCAGTGCTCTTCACCTCGATGTCCACGTTGAGAATGGACACCCCTCCCTCATCCCTGGTGAACCCCACATCAGTGATGTTGACCTCCGCCTCTGCAATGACGGAGGTGATGTCGCGAACAAGACCCATCCTGTCCCACGCGTCTATCCGCAGCTTGACAGGGTAGACCTGCTCAACGGTGCCCCAGTCAACGGCGACAAGCCGTTCCTTCTCTACCTCGTTGACGACGTTGCAACAGTCCTTGCGATGGACGGTGACACCGCGACCCTGTGTAATATACCCGATTATCTCGTCGCCAGGCAAGGGATTGCAGCAGTTGGCCATTCGCGTGTAGAGGTCTCCCACGCCAAGAACTCGAATGCTTCCCGGACTGATCTTCGTCGGCGCGGATATCTCGACCTTCTTCTCCGGCGTCTCGATATCCGTGCTCAGCTTGACCACGACCTGCGACACGGAGAGGCTGCCACGACCAATGGCGAGGTAGAAATCATCGGCACTCGTGTAGCCCAGCTTGCTCGCCAGCTTCTCGGCACGCGGTGCAGCGATGCTCAGGCGGCTGAGTCCACGATCGAGCATCTGCCGCCCTGTCTCGATACCCTGGCCCCGCTCCTGCCTGTTGAACCACTGCCGCACCTTGCTCTGGGCATGTGAGGTCTTGACATAGCCCAGCTCGGGATTCAGCCAGTCAAGGCTGGGCCTCCGCTCGGTCTTGGCCGCGACGATTTCAACCACGTCGCCGTTGTGCAGGGCCTGGTTGAGTTGAATCAGCTTGCCGTTCACCTTGGCGCCAATGCACCGGTAGCCGAGGTCCGTGTGAATCCTGAAGGCGAAGTCCAGCGGAGTGGCGCCTCGAGGCAGGTCCTTTATCTCGCCCTTCGGCGTGTAGACAAAGACCTGATCCGTGAGAACATCGGTCTTCAGCGACTCAACGAATTCCTCGCTGTCGAGTTCGTCCCTCCGCTCAGTCAGCTCCTGCAACCATGCCATGCGGGCATCCGTCGAGTCGGGCTTCCCTCCCTCCTTGTAGTGCCAGTGCGCCGCGACGCCGAACGCTGCCACCTGGTTCATCTCATAGGTCCTGATCTGCACCTCGATGGGCGTGGTCCCCTTGCAGAACACGGTCGTGTGGAGTGACTGGTAGCCGTTCTCCTTGGGGTTCGCGATGTAGTCGTTGAACTCCTCGATTATCGGGTGCCAGATATTGTGGACGCTTCCCAGCGCCTTGTAGCAGTCAGGCACGCTCTCCACCAGAATCCGGAGCGCAAACAGGTCGTGAATATCACCGAAGTTCTTCCCCTGATCGGCATAGCGCATGGCCTTCAGATACGTACTGTAGATGTGCTTGGGGCGGCCAAGCACGCGGGCCTCCACCCCTCCGTCTTTCAACGCCGCGCTCAGGGTCTCCATGGCCTCCTCGACGAAACCGTCGCGCTCTGCCCGCTTCGTCGCTATGAGCCGGGAGAAACGCCTGTACTGCTTCGGCTCAAGGTGGCGAAACGCAAGGTCCTCGAGTTGCCATTTCATGCGCCTGAGGCCGAGTCTGTGGGCCAACGGAGCGTACACGTCGAGCGTCTGCCGGGCGATTACTCGCCGACGTCCCAGCGGCAGCGCGCCGAGCGTCCGCATGTTGTGCAGCCTGTCGGCAAGCTTGATCAGCACAACCCTGAAGTCCTCCGCAGTTGCCATCAGCAGCTTGCGGAGGTTCTCCGACTGAATTCTGGAGCCGATTTCCTTCTCTTCGCTACGATTCGTGAGGCGCCTCAGTTTGGTGACACCGTCGACGAGCCTCGCAACATCACTTCCGAAGAGCGACTCTATCTCCTCCAGTCGCACATCGCAGTCCTCGACAACGTCGTGCAGCAGGGCTGCCGCTATTGTTGCCGCATCAAGCTGCAGCTCAACCAGCGTCATCGCGACATGGAGGGGATGCTCACGATACGGTTCGCCCGACGCCCGCACCTGCCCCTCGTGAGCCCTGGACGCGAACTCGTACGCCGACCTGATGAAGTCCAGCTTCTCCTGCGGGATGTACGTTCGCGCTTCGGTGAGCAGCGCTTCCACGTCCATAGCTGCATAGTAACGCAGCCCCGCGAGCCGCGCAAACGAGCCGTGCGGCAGGCCACCGCCCATGGTGCTAATATCCTGGTGTTCCCACAAGGAACGATGGCGCCCGGAGGCACGGATTGTGGAACAACTCGCAGCAGGAGCGGCCAGACTCGGCTATCCCCTCACGCCTGCCCATCTGTCGCTGTTCGAGACCTACCGCACCGAACTCATGCTGTGGAACGAGCATACGAACCTGACTTCCATCACCGACGAGGCACAGGTTGAGACACGACATTTCCTCGATTCTCTCACGGTCCTCCTCGCGCTGGACGCAGAAGAGGCAGCGTCACCGTGTCTCCGGATTCTGGACGTCGGCTCCGGGGCAGGCTTCCCCTGCGTGCCCCTGAAAATCGTCCTGCCGCAGGCCCGGGTCAGCTTGCTTGAGGCCACAGGAAAGAAGGTCCGCTTCCTGAGGCACCTCATCACGACGTTGGGTCTGCCAGACATCGAGGTTCTCCAGGGCAGGGCAGAGGACCTTGGCCGTCTGCCCCCCTATCGAGAGGCCTTCACGCTCATTGTGTCACGCGCGGTGGCGCCACTTGCCACACTTGCGGAGCTCTGTCTTCCCTTCTGCAGTGTCGGTGGCAGCTTCGTCGCGCTGAAGAAGGGCGACATCACGCGGGAGATACAGGAGGCGTGCGCAGCTATCAAGCTCCTCGGGGGAGACAATCCGCACATCATCAGCATTCCGCTCTCCCTGCTTGGCGATAACCGCTGCCTCGTCAGCATCCGCAAGATTGCGCCGACTCCCGACCGTTATCCCAGGAGACCCGGCGTCCCCGCGAAGCGTCCCCTGTAGCACGCCTGCCAGACGCGACACATCACCGGCCCCCGTTTTTCGCACCGCCGATGCAGGTCCGGGGTGCAGTCGAAAATATGGTACGATACGGCCAAATTGTCGAAGGGAGATAGAACATGGGTTCTTCACCGTTCTCTCTCGAGGGCAAGGCAGCCCTCGTCACCGGCGGGAGCAGAGGCATAGGCAGGGAGACGGCTCTTGCGTTCGCGAGGGCCGGCGCCGATGTCGTAGTCACGAGCAGGACGCTGTCCGACCTTGAGAAGGTCGCCGACGAGGTTCGGGCTCTCGGCTGCAAGGCACTCGCTATCAGCGTCGACGTGTCCAACAGCGCGCAGATCTATGACGCGGTCTCCCGCGCCAACAAGGAACTGGGTAAGATCGACATCCTCATCAACAACGCCGGCTTTCACCTGACGGAGCGTTTCACAGAAGGCACGCAGGAAGGCTGGGAGAGGTGCCTGCAGGTGAACCTGCTCAGCCACATCGTGTTCTGTCACGCGGTGCTGGACGGCATGATTGAGAGGCAGTCAGGAAAAATCGTCAACGTTGCATCGGATGCCGGACGCGCCGGCAGTTCCGGTCAGGCGGTGTACGGTGCAGCTAAGGGCGGCATCGTAGCGTTTACGCGGAACCTCGCAATGGAGATGTCGCGCTACAAGATAAACATCAACTGCGTTTCACCCGGCCTTGTCAACACGGACATGTGGAACGCCACCCGAAGGGACAAGCCCAAGCTCGCCGAGGCCTACGAGAGGACTATCCCCTGGAAGCGCCTTGGAGAGCCGGAGGAGATTGCGGCAGCCATCCTCTTTCTCGCTTCCAGCGAGGCTGACTACATCACCGGGCAGACGCTGAGTGTGAACGGTGGTGTCTTCATTGGATAGGCAGAAGCACGGCTTGTGGCTGTGCGTAGACATGCGGCTCAAGTCGCACGCTTAAGGAGGGATGCGTAGTATGCACATCAAGAAGCTCGGCGTCGTTGGCTGCGGACTGATGGGCTCCGGCATCGCGGAGATATCAGCCAGAGCGGGCTACGACGTCGTGGTCACCGAGGTGACCGAGGACTTTCTCAAGAAGGGTATCTCCCGCATCGAGGCATCGTCGCAGAAAGCCGTCGACCGGGGCAAGTCCACTGCGGAAGACCGCGCGGCAACGCTGGCGCGCATAACGGGTTCCACAAAGATGGAGGACCTGAAGGACTGCCAGATGGTCATCGAGGCCGTCATCGAGAAGATGGATGAGAAGAAGAAGGTCTTCTCTGTCCTCGAGGGCATCTGTTCCCGCGAGGCCGTCCTGGCAAGCAACACCTCGTCTCTCTCCATCACCGAGATAGCAAGCGCCACGAAGACGCCCGACAGGGTGCTGGGGCTTCACTTTTTCAGCCCTGTGCCGGTGATGAAGCTGCTCGAGGTCGTGCGAACCGCCATGGTCAACGACGACGTCGTGCAGGCCGGAGTTGACTACGGAAAGGCAGTCGGCAAGGAAACGGTCGTCTGCAAGGATGCGCCCGGCTTCATCGTCAACCAACTGTATCTGCCCTACACACTGGTCGCCATCAGGCAGTGGGAACGGGGCCTTGCTACCAAGGAGGACATCGATAAGGCGATGTCCCTTGGGCTCAATTACCCTATGGGGCCGTTCACGCTGATGGATTTCGTCGGACTCGACATCCACTACAACGCCTGTATGGCCATCTACGACGAAACCAAGGACCCTGCTTACCTGCCCCCGCTCGTGCTGAAGAAGATGGTTCAGGCGGGTCAGCTGGGCAGAAAGACAGGCAAGGGATTCTACGACTATGCGAGCAAGTAGCAGCGCAACAGGACGCTGCTCTTGTCCGGCAGAAGGAAGGAGTCAGTAAGAAATGACAGGAATCGTATCGTACGCACCGTATCTGCCCCTCAACAGGTTGGACAGAGCCGAGATTGGCCGGGCCTGGGGTAAGGGAGGCAAAGGAGAGAAGGCAGTCGCCAGTTTCGACGAAGATACCATCACCATGGCGGTCGCAGTCGCCCAGTCCTGCCTCGCAGGCATCGATATCAACACCGTTGACGGACTGTTCTTCGCATCGACGACCGCTCCCTACGCCGAGAAGCAATCCGCTGCGACCGTTGCAGCAGTGCTCGGGATGAGGGCCGAAGTCTACACCGCCGATTTCGGCAACTCCCTCAGGAGCGGCACCAACGCGCTCCGTGCAGCCGTGGATGCCGTCAACAGTGGCTCTCTCAAGAGAGTCCTTGTCTGCGCCGCAGAGCGCCGACTTGCCCTCCCCATCGGCGCAGGCGAGATGGCCTTCGGCGATGGGGCAGGCGCATTGCTCATCGGCAAGGAAGATGTCGTGGCCTCCATCGACTCTATGTACACGATGTCCGATGAGATTATCGACGTGTTCAGGTCGGACACTGACCGCTACGTGAAATCCTGGGAGGTTCGCTTCGTCCGCGACGATGGTCACGGCCGCGTGGTCCCGCAGGCAATCAAGGCGGCAATGGACAAGAACGGCCAGACGGATGCCGACTTCTCGAAGATAGTGATGTACTCCCCGGATGCCCGACAGCTCGCCGCTGTCACCAAGTCCATGAAGCTTGACCCCTCCGTTGTACAGGACACGTTCTTCAACGAGTTCGGCGATACCGGCAACGCGCAGGTGTTCATCACCCTTGCTGCCGCTCTTGAGCAGGCCAAGGCGGGCGACCGCATGCTGGTTGCTTCTTACGGCAACGGCGCGGACGTCTTCACGCTGACCGCAACTGCCGGGCTACCGGCAGCAAAGCCAGCGCGCGACATGAACTACTACCTCAACACAAAACTGATGCTCTCAACCTATCAGAAGTACCTTCGCTGGCGTGAGATAGTCGAGGTCGAGCCCGCCGCCACTGCTCCAATGGAGCAGCCCTCGCCCGTTGCGCTCTGGCGCGACAACAAGAGCGGCCTTGACCTCCACGGCGTGAAGTGCA
>JAUVYD010000152.1 GCA_030603265.1 Dehalococcoidia bacterium | reverse complement strand
GTGTTCGACATCGCCTCCGAGTGTATGGCCCACTCCGGCTTCCACATCGCCGCGGAGGACTTGGTGGTCGAGGTCGTGGATGACAACGGCGCGCCCGTCACACAGGGGCATCGAGGAAGGATTGTTGTCACCAACCTCCATAACTACGGGATGCCGTTCATCCGCTACGACCTTGGCGACACGGGCACCCTTCTCGCTGGAACGTGTCCCTGTGGCAGAGAGTTGCCCAGACTCAGCGGGCTCATCGGAAGGAAAAACACCTACATCCACACCCGGAGCGGGCGGCGCATCTCCTCCGGAGGGCTATACCTTGAGCGGCTCGCCTCGTTGCCGGTCATGCAGTACCAGGTAGTCCAGGAGGATCTGGACACGGTCATCATGTACCTGGTTCCTGCCGCTGTTCAGTCACCTGAGGAGCTGGATGCCCTGCGGGAGAAGGTGCGCGCCATGTTCGCCGGTGCCTTTGGAGAGAGTATCCGGTTCGACGTTCAATTGACGGCCCGAATCTCGCCAGGAGCCGCAGGCAAGCACACATTCGTGTTCTCGAAGGTTGACCCCGTCGCGCCGACTGCGTCCCTGGGGGCCGGGACTCCGGACAGCAACCTCAACGCACACTGAATACGGGGCTACTCCCGGGGCCAAGGCACCTGCTTCACGCGAGTATAGGACAAAACGGCGACTGTTCCTCCGCAGCCGCTTGTGTCACAATTGGTACTACCGTGACAACGGTCATCGAGCCAGAGCAAGCACAGGGAAGTCCGAAAGGCAAGCGTCTTCTCTTCGTCATCGGCGGCACCGTTGCCGCCGTTGCCCTCATCATCGTCGGCGCCTGCACCATAGGCAACGAACCGCCCCCGTCGAACAACCCACTCCCACCCGACATGACACAGGGCCCTTTCATCGCCGAGGCCAGCTTCGTGCTCCAGAACTTCGAGACTCTCACCGCGACGGAGAGCCAGTTCTGGCAAGGCCTCACACTGGACGACATCGTCTCGCAGGGACTGCCGTTCACGCGCTACAATCGCTATTACACCCGCTTCTTCCTCCAGGAAGGCGAGACTGTAGAAATCATCATGGAGGCCAACGTGCCTCTCGGCGCCGACCTGAGCGGCACGATGGAAGGTGTTTCCGTCATGCTGATACCGGGCAGTGCGCCATACGGCGCATCGCACGCTCACGACTACCTGCCCGCTACGGAGACAGGCAACAGCGGCTACTTTCAGGAGCTCATGAGGACCGCTGGCAAATGGCAGATTGGATGGGCCATCAGTGCCCTCCAGAGCGACTACTACTGGCTGACACTCGCGAACACAGCGCGACAGGATGCATGGTGCCACTTCACCGTTAGCGTGCCTTCGGGCTAGAGGAGCGAAGATGGAAGAAGAGAAGAAGGGTCGTCAGGCATTCGAGGGCTACCATATCGCGGAGGACAGTGAGGTACAGCGCTCCCTGGACGAGTACAAGGCGGCCGACGAGCGCGTCTGGCAACTCACGCTCGACTACCTCTACCCGCCGGAGGAAGTACCCTACGAAGGCGTGCGCCAGCTTGTCTTCCCAAACGAGGCAGCCCGCAAGGGTTACGACGAAGCAAAGCGCATCGCAAAGGAAGCCCGCGAGAGCTACGAGCGCATAGCTCAAGAGCGCGGCAAGCAGAAGGACTCCTCCTAGAGCATTTCTCGGGCGCCGTGCGGATCGGGAAGCGTATGGTGGCGATGAGGGAGGAAGACTGCCTGCACACTGGCGCGGCAGTGCTGCCGCGGGACGCGCAGGTCTCCGCAGAGCGCTTCACCACCACCAATCGGCAACTCCTGCAGCTCACGCTGAAGGGCCCGGGCCCGCAGGAGAACATGGAATTCAGCGGGATCCTCGGGCTTCGATTCCCCCCTGTGCGAAACACGCGACGACTACGCGGAGGCGGGACACGCCTGCCACACAGTACATGAACGCTCCAGGGGACACCCCCGGATTTCCGTTGACATCCGACACACTTCGGGCCTTCCGTCCCGCAACCATGACGGCCCGACTATCGTTTACAGAATAGTGCACTCGCGGCAGGAGAAAAGGTATGCACAAGAAGAACACTCTCTACTACATCGCAGCTGCAGCTACACTGCTGCTCTTCATCGTTGCGCTAATCGGGCTCGCATCCTGCGGAGATGAGGACAACGCCGGGGCCACCAGCCAGGACCCGGCCATGCTGAACGCCTATCAGCAGGGTTACCTCGACGGCTACTCCAAGGGCTACGCGGCGGGTTTCGCCGCCGGCATGGACGCCAATAGTGAAGAGGAGACGACGAGCAGCAAGGGTTGCGGGTTGCCCTCTGCAACAGCCGCGACGGACAGCGACACAGACGAATAGGCAGTCCGGTCCCGTTGCCGGCGCCTGGCAGCGCAGCCCGCATACGGCCGCGCGGAAGAGCCATGACAGCGGCGCCGGGCGGTAATGAACTGCACAGGCAGGGCATTCATGGGCCTTCTCGCCACGCGACCGTGACCCCACTCCGGCAAGAGCAATCCCGTCCCTCGGCACGTCTCTCGAAGAGGGGCACCATGAGGGGCGGGGAGGCGGAGCGTGGCTGCGCTACCAGCGCCCCGGGCGGCTGTCCAACCACGCAGGCAGGTGGCGCCAAGCCTCGCGGAGCTTGCGTCTGTTCTCCTTGCAGTCCGGGTCGTGCCGCTCGAGCAATGTCCTGAACTCGCGCGAGTGGTTCATGTGAACCGTATGGCACAGCTCATGGATGAGCACATGGCGGGCAAGGTCCTCCGGTAGAAAGAGGAGCCTCACATTGAGGCTGATTGTCCCACGCCGCGAGCAGCTTGCCCACCGGGTCCTCTGCGACTTCACAACCACGCGATTCAGGGCGAAGCCACGCTCCGCGGCGAGTCTGACGAGCTGTGGCTCCAGGTGCTCATGACCTTTTCGGTTCAGCCAGCGCCCCAGGGCAGTCCTGCAGGACCCGTCCTTCCGTGTGTCTCCGAAGAGCACCAGGCAGTTGCCGGCGCGTTCGGCTGCCGTGACGCGCGGTGAGTCAGTAGCCCGGTAGTCCAGCGTCCACTCCTGCCCGATTCCCGGCAGCGTGATACGCCCGGGGAGAGTGACCGGAGCCTCCGATTCATGGGCCTTCCGCTCCTCTTCGACCCGCCCGGCGGCGCGTTCCAGCCAGGCCTTCCGCGTCTGCAGCAGGTCGGGAATACGCCTGACATCGAATCGGCGGGGGACGACCACGACAAGGCCGTCGCGTGGCGACATTGTGAACCGAACCCGCCGCGCGCGGGGACTCTTCCTGACCCTGTATCGCGGCCAGAAAGCGGGAGCCTCTTCCCCATGCCCCCACGAAGCAGCTAGCTCGCCACAGTGCCGAAAGGCAGCTCCGGCTGCGTCCTCCACCGCAGTCAAGAAGCGTCCACTGTCTTCCCGGACTTCCTGCCTACGTAGAGGCCGTATCCGAAGTACTTGAACACTCTGAACACGCCCCGTGGCATCCGCAACGTCTCCCTCGCGAAGCGACGGCAGGCTGGATTCCTGATGCACTGCAGCGGCAAACTCAGGTATGCCGAGGCAATCTCCCGGGGCTCTATCTGCCTGACTTCGCTGGACCACTGCCTCAGCGCGTTGGTCGTATGAATCTTCTCAATCACCTCGATCAGCCCGCACTCCTCCAGCAACGCCTTCCAGCCTTCATGGGCGGGAAAGAACTCCGCGCCCATCACGCGCCACATGTAGTCCGCCATCCCCGGAGGTGGCGGCTCCACCCAGACGCACTCATTGAGCCCGACGTATCCTCCCGGCTTGACCACCCGCACGTACTCGCGCGCTGCCTTGCGCTGGTCCGGTATGAACGCATTCACGGACTCACACATCACCGCGTCGAAAAGGGAGTCCTCGAAAGGGAGCTCCTGTGCGTCCGCCTGTCTGAACTCAACCAGGTCCAGTACCCCCTTCTTCTTCGCCCGTTCATTCGACCTGTCAACCATCCTCTGCGAGAGGTCCACGCCAACTACTCTGCAGCCGTGCTGCTTTGCGAGATAGCAAGGTGTGCTTCCAACGCCGCAGCCGACAACCAGGACATAGGAATCGATACCCACGTGGCATTCCGCTGCCAGCTCTTGCGTTGCCTGCAGAGCACCGATGTGTTTCGTGATGCCCCAGCCGGCCTGCAGGTCGAAGTAGGTCTTTGCTGCTTCCGGAGCTTCCTCAGGCACCACAGTCACCCTCCGCTAGCGCTTCGCATTGCCGCCCGACGACACTGTGCCGGCACGTGCGAGGAAACCAATCGCGCAGAGCACAGGCACGCTTACGAAATAGACCAGGATGAGCACATCAGGCTCGATACTGCCATTGGCAATGGAGGCAATCCCTACTGGCGCGGCAGCGCCCACGAATGCGCCAATGATGCCCAACAACAACCCCCCACCAATCAGTAGCACTCGCCTGAGCAGAAACAGGCCGGCAACCACACCGAGCGGGTATCCCAGCATGGTGCCACCGAGGGCCAGGCCGAGCGCTCCGAACCCTGACGAATCGTTGCGCATCAGCAGCGACACGGCGAGCACCAACACCAATGCGCACACCAGGCCGGAGGCAGCGAT
>JAUVYD010000083.1 GCA_030603265.1 Dehalococcoidia bacterium | reverse complement strand
GCTCTACCACATGAACGACCTTCTCGAGGCGAACAGGATTCCCCATGTTCTTGTTTTCCTGGACAGCCCGATGGCCATCAAGGTCACCGAGGTGTTCCGCAGGCACGACGAACTCTTCGACGAGGAGACGAAGGAGCTGTTACAGAACAGCAAGAATCCGTTCGACTTCCCGAGCCTCGTCACAGTGGACACAACCGACCACTCCAAGGCGCTCAACTACCTGGGCGGCACAGGCATGATAATCGCCGGCTCAGGGATGTGCACGGGAGGCAGAGTCAAGCACCATCTTGTGAACAACATCACGCGGCCCGAGTCGACTATCCTGTTCGTGGGCTACCAGGCGTACGGGACGCTCGGGCGCCAGATCGTGGACGGCGCTGAGGAAGTGCGAATCTTCGGCGAGCGCTATCCTGTGAGGGCACATATAGAGCAGATCCACGGGTTCTCCGCACACGCCGACCAGAACGAACTGCTTCGCTGGCTGTCCAGCATCGAGAACACACCGCGCAAGGTGTTCGTGGTGCACGGAGAGAAGGAATCAGCGCACGACTTCGCCGCTCTGCTCACCGAGAAACGGGGCTGGAACGTCGCCATCCCGGGCTATCGTGACGAGGTGCGAATCGACTAGCGGCGAGCGCGGAGTGGCGGAGCACTCTCCTGCAACAGAGGATGTCATCCCGGCTGGAGCGAAGGCGGCATGAGTGCACTCAGGCATCGTCAACCATGGCGCCGCGAAGCGGGCACGGAAGGCAGAGCATTCGCAAACCACGGAGACCTCCTGCCCACGGCTCCCGTCTGCAATCGAGTGAGCGACGTCACGCCTTCCGGCGGAACGACCTGCTCCTAGCTCCAGCGCCGGAGCGGCTCATACAAAGCCCGAGACGTCAACTCCATGTCCCTGCCACCCCATGTTTCCTGCATCTCTTTGCGCGCCCCGGCGAGCGCGTCACTGGCCAGCCAACCCTTGAAGGAGTCGACGTCCTTGAACTCATAGATCGCCAGATAGGGTGACTGATTGCTCTCCACGTCGCTGGACAGCTTGTAGCGAGTCACCGCCGATATGTGGCCACCCTTCATGAGCATCGGGATGTGAACCTCGTCGTACCATTTGTTGAACTCATCATCAAGCTCGGGAGCACAGCGTGTCCCCACGAGCCACATGAACGGATTCTGAGCCATCACGCCTCCTTGGTTGCCCTGTTCAGCCGTTCAGGCCAGGGCCTTCGTGTCGGGTGTCCGCACTATATCACACGCCAATCGAAGAGCCGTCCGGGAACCAGGGCGAGTAGTCCCTCTGTGGTTGCTCCCGGCGTCAGCGTGAGTGAGCGCGATGAGGCCCAATCCTGCTCTGCTACAATGGGTGCCCAGCAGCCTGGTAGAGATGGGTGGCTGCGGGCACTGCCCGACCTCTTCGAAACGCCTTTCAACATTTGCGAGGAACAATGTCGAAACGAGAACGCCGGTTTCAGCTATGGGGATGGATACTCTTCATCGTGTGCGCCGGCTTCTTCATTGTCTCCGCCATTCACAATCGCGATGTGCCCTATCTCATCGGGAGCGTCGTCTTCCTGGCGGCCTGCATCGTCTTCATCATCCCTCTCGTGACGGAAGGGAAGGCTCGCAAGCCCGGCCACCGCGAATCAGACCCTGAGGAGTAGTCATCCACGGCGACTCGCACGTCTACCCGGACATCTTGATGATGGCCACACCCCCCACAATCATCGCCGTGGCGACTACCTTGATAATCAGGAGTCGCCTCCCCTTGCTCCAGAAAAGGAAGTCCGGCGCCCGACGACTGAGCGCCAGTGCGAAGACAAGAACGAGTAGCGGCCGGCTGCTCAGAAGCGCAGACACCAGAGACACGGGGCCATGCGCCATCGCCCAATAGGAGAGAACGATTCCCACGGGTGCGATGAGTTCGTTGAGCGCGAGCAGCCTGAGCGCCCTCCAGCGATCCGCCAGAGCGCCAATCTCGGCCAGCACCGACCTTCTCAGGGAGACCACCACAAAGACACTTCCCATCACAGCCGCCTGTATCCAGAACAGGTTCCAGAACGTCAGCCCGGATAGCGCCTGCTTGCTCGTCACATCTGCCGCGGCCAGAAGGAGGCTGGACAGAAAGAGCAGGGCAGCCCGCGGACGCCCCATGTCGCTCCGGGAGAGGCCCGGTCCGGCGGAAACCATCACGGCGCCGAACGCCACGATTCCGACCGCTGCCCACTGCAACCCTGTCAATCTCTCGCCCAGGAAAAGGAACGCCATCACGGCCACGAACATCGGATAGGCATACACAACCGGTATGACGCTGGAGACCTCGCGGTGCCGGAAACTGTCCAGCATTATCACGACCGCGCCCGTCCTGAGGCACGCCGACAGGATTGCGATCCCCACCAGGGACACGTCAACGCCCGAGGGCAAGGGAAACGCCGAGCCCGCAGTCACTCCGTAGAAAATGTGTATGAGTCCCAATGGCAGCATGAAGGAGCGCAAACTGGGGAATCGCCTGGACGCGAGGTGGCTGTCCAGAATGCTCACAAGCGCCATCACCGAGGCGCTGAGCAACGCAGCGTTGGCCCACGTCATGGGTGCCCGACCCCGCCTTCTCCCCGGACTTCACGGGGCCCTGGCAGGATCGCAGTCACTGATGAGTCGGCGGGAGGCACGAGGGAACAGGTGTTCTTCTCCTCACCGCAGCTGCCTCGGCCGATTGGCAGCGGCCGACCAGGTCGCTCCGGCGCTGCAGTACCGGATACTCCTCGTTGCGTATTGACGTTCATGCGTGCCCGTGAGAGTATACCCGTAGCGAACGGGGCCGACAACTTCGGGCCCCGGGCCATGACCAGCTATGTCGATTCCAGAGTCCGTCAGCAACACGCTTCGCCTTGTGTGGGAGTACCGGCGCTCCTACCTTGCCATCAACATCGTCTTCTACGGCCTGGTGGCATGCGGCATGGTCTACGTCACATTCCACCCTGAGGTCCAGGAGATGCTGACACAGGCCGTCCTCCTGTCCTTCACAGAGGGCCCACTGGCCACAGTTGCCGAGGCCTATGCCAGCGGCGAGGTGTTCAAGAGCATCATTCTCACGTTTGCGGTCAATTTCGCAATCGCCAGTGTGCTCGTCATATTCGTCCCTTCACTGGTCATCCCTTTCAGCGGGGTGCTCGTCGGCATTGCGCGTGCGATCCTGTGGGGACTGCTGCTGGCGCCAACGACGCCTGAACTCCGGGCAGCAATGATTCCACATTCGCTCACGCTCGTGATTGAGGGGCAGGCCTACATACTGGCGATGCTGGGGGTATGGATTCTCGGCAGGGCATTCGTCTCCCCCCACAGTGTGGGGGCTCTCTCCTGGAAGGAGGGCTACCTCCGCGGGCTTCGCAGCGGCGCGTCCGTCTATCTGCTGGTGGCCATCGTTCTCGCAGTTGCGGCAGTCTACGAAGTCCTTGAGGTCATCTATCTCGTCCCACTGCTCGTCCCGTAGTGCCGCATCAATACTCCCACATCCAGCCTCCCACCATAACCCACTGCCTCTGCCCGTCGTTATACAGTGAGAAACCCATCCCGAGACCGGGCTGTAGCTGCAGAAAGGGTTCGGGAAAGGAGGCTGCCCTTGCTGAACGAACGACGTGTGCTGGTAACAACAATCCTGGGAACGGCGTGCGGGTTCGCCTCATGGGCGATATGCTCGCGCGGAATGGGTCTTGAGGTCGTGTCGCTCTTCGGAGTCCTGCTCGTTCTCACAAACGCGCTAATGGGTTTCACCATCGGCATCAGCTCGTTGCGGATTCACTGGATGGCACATGGAGCTGTCATTGGAGGGCTGTTCGGCCTGGTGCTCGCGCTGTTCACGCAGAGCCAGGGACTGGGCTTCTGGTGGCCGTTCATCCTGGGGCCGGTATACGGGTTCGTAATCGAGCTGTGCGCAACAGTGTTCTTCCGTGCAGACGTCGACGCGTGGTAGCCACCCTGCCCACGCAGCTCATCCGTGACTGCGCGCGCCTACCGCTCGCAGACGCCAACAGGTTGCTCCCGGCTGAGTACGTGTCCGCTCATCGCCTCGAGCAGTTCCCTCTTTTTGAGGCTCCTGCCTGCCGGGCAATCGCGTTGTCGAGTTCGCACACAGTGAAGCTGTAGTGCTGCGGCGAGCCTTCGATGGACACGGGCGGCGCCGGGCCGCAACACTGCACCACCACCTATCCCTCAGGAATCAGTCTCTCTCGACCCGAACCTTTGTCCCACTCTTCACAGACCGGAATACGGTTGGCTCTCCCTCCACGTGTCCGAATACCGTTACGGCACTGGCAGCCCTCACTTCATCGCCGTGGCTGGCAGGAGTCGGGCCAAAGAATATGCAGAACGCGTGGCCCGGCTGCCAATAGCCGAGGTCACCGGGAAGCACGACTTCCTGTGGCATCTCCAGCTCCAGATCAAGCGGAATCGCGCCGTAAAGTTCGTCGCCCCATGTCTGCACCTTGAACTCGAGGGGCAATGAGTCCCACACGATCCTCGCCACCTGCGTATCGTTCAGCATCGCGTAACTCGCCACCACACCCACTGACAGCCGTATTCTTCTCGGTTCTTCCATGTCTGCCCTCCGACCGACGTACAAGTCGTCGTCGCCAGTCTATTGCCAGCGGCTACCATCGTCAATCCGCAGAGTAACAGGCCTCACTTCCGCGGGCCCGGAATCACGATTCCGGCGGCTCATCGCCCGCAAGCACCACGAACAACCGCAGTCCCTCGACACGAACGACGTTGACCTCTTCGCCCTCGGCAATCGGCGGGCCCTCCGATACTGCCCCCCACAGCTCGTTGCCCACTCGCACATAGCCCCGCGGCGCCAGAGGTCTCACGACACGTCCCCGTGCCCCAACATCAGGCGAACGCAGCGTCTTCTGGCCAAGGGTCCTCATGTTGATGCGCGTCAGTACGACCGAATAGCACCCAAGCAAGACGGCCATGGTGATTGTGACCCCGAGTGGAACTCTCAGGCCGGCGGATGGAAGCAGCCAGAGAAGGACGAACAGAAGCACCGCCTGCTCAATCAGAGACACAAACAGCGCGTACGCGAGGAACCACCTGCCCTTCACGAACCACCCCTCCGGGCCCGCCTTGCGTCCGATGTCGCAGCCCAGCGGACGTCAGAGCACACGGCTACCGCTTGCCACGCTTCAGGCGGCTTGCCTGTCGCACCTTCAGTTGCCCGGTCCGGGCAGTCCTTCTCTCTCTGTAACATGAAGGAGTTCGGAAGCCTTTCACCTCTGACTGCAAACCCGAATCACACCACGTTGCCGATGGCGACTTGATGCAGCCGGTAGCTTTTCAGGAATGTACCCCACGGGTAGTCTACTACGCAAAGCGCCCCTGCCGTGTCAAGACCAGGACCACGTGCAGGGACGGCATGGACTCATCAGGTGGGTGCCGGCGTCCGGCGCCCGGACACTTCCTGCGAATGCAATTGCTCGTCAATGGCGCCCAGTCGGAGGCCCAGGGGAGGATGTGAGTAATTGACAAAGACGTAGAAGGGGTGTGGATTCGGATTCGCGAGATTCACCACAGCGAGCTTCTTCAGCGCATCCGGCAAGCCACAGGGCTCGGGAGCCGTTGCGAGAGCGAAGCGGTCCGCCTCATATTCGTTCCGGCGCGACAGAACGTTCAGGCCCATCGAGAGCACCGCGTCTATCGGCGTGTAGAGCAGGGTGAAGAACACCAGGCCCGCATACACAGAGGGCTCGGACAGGAAGAAGGCGGCGTACAGGCCAGGGCGGCCCAGGAAGAAAGACAGCAGAAAGAGGGCAACGCCGGCGTGCGCCGCGGCGAGCAGCAGCCCCTTCATGACATGCCGTCGCCGATAGTGGCCCACCTCATGGGCAAGCACTGCGACCAACTCAGGAACCGTGTGCTGGTCGACCATCGTGTCGAACAGCGCGATGCGCTTGTGGCGGCCAAGGCCTGTGAAGTACGCGTTAGCCCTCGACGAGCGTTTCGAGCCGTCGATGACGTACACGTTCTCCACAGGGAAGCGCACCGAGCGGGCGTAGTCCAGGATGCCATTCCTCAGCGTGCCGTCCGGCATGGGATTGAACTTGTTGAAAAGAGGCAGGATGAGGACCGGCGCAATCACCTGGGTCAGCAGGGAGAACCCGACGACCATGGCCCAACACCAGAGCCATGCGGCTCCTCCTGCATGCAGGAAGAGGAATTGGACGCCGGCCAGCAACACGCCGCCGATGAGCGCTACAAGGACCAACCCCTTGAGCCTGTCGGACACAAACGTGGCAGGTGACGTCCTGTTGAAGCCAAAGCGCTGCTCCACTGCGAAGGTCCGATACAGGTCGAAAGGCAGGCCGACGGCGGCATATCCCGCCACGAGGCTCCCCACATAGAGCAGGCCCCGCAGCACCTCGCCGTCAACTGCTGCACGCACCTGGGCGTCCAGCCAGCCGAAGCCGCCGAGGAACCAGAAGGCGAGGATGACTGCCAGAAGCAGCGCTCGTTCGACAACCTCGACCGGGGTCGCAGCCCTGACATAGCGTACCGACCGCTCATAGTCCTCCTCCGAGTAGAGAGCTCTGACTGCGCCGGGCGTGCCACGCTCAAGAGCCCTCACATTCAGCGTGTCTGCGACAGTGTGCAACAGGAGCTTTGCGACGAGCGCTGCGAGAACCACAACGGCATATGCGTTCATGATATCGAGTCACCGGCCAGGCGTTGAGCAGACACGGCCGCCAATTGTAGTGCACGGGAAGGAGACAGGCAACCGTTTCCACGATGAAGCGACTCCCTCAGATGCAGATGACATATGTTGGTGTCCAGCGAA
>JAUVYD010000042.1 GCA_030603265.1 Dehalococcoidia bacterium | reverse complement strand
GCAAGGCGTGTGGTACACTCTCGAAGAGTCTTCCATGCTGAGTGCTAACGCGATATCCAAGTCGTTCGGTGACCAGGTTCTGTTCGAGAAGGCGAGCTTCACCATAGGCCCTCGCGACCGCATCGCGATGATTGGGCCGAACGGTTCGGGAAAGACAACGCTCTTCAACATACTGGCGCGACGTTCCCGGCCGGACTCGGGAAGCCTCAGCATCCGCAAAGGTACGACCGTCGGTTTCCTGGAGCAGGACATCAGCCCGGCGTCGGGAATGCTGCTCCTCGACGGCATTCTCGCCGGCTCAACCCGGGTCTCCGGTCTGGCCCACCGCCTCCATGTGGTCCAGGAGGAGCTCGCAGCGGCAGGCGCAGAAGACATGAACGTTCTCCTCACGGAGTTGGGAGAGCTTCAGCACCGCTTCGAGGCCGCGGGCGGATACGATGTTGAATACGAGGCGAAGACAGTTCTCAGCGGGCTCGGGTTCTCCGAAGCGGACTTCGTGAGGCCCGTCTCTCAGTTCAGCGGCGGGTGGCTGATGAGGGCGGAACTCGCCAAACTTCTCCTCATCAATCCGGACATTCTACTGCTGGACGAGCCGACCAACCACCTGGATCTCGAAGCCTGTCTCTGGTTCGAGGACTACCTGAAGGGATATCAGGGCGCCGTACTGGTCACGTCGCACGACCGGGCCTTCCTGAACCGCCTTGTAGACAGGGTATTCGCCCTCGAACAACAGAAGCTACTGATGCACAGAGGCAACTACGACAGCTATGTACAAGCCCGCCAGCGTGAACTGGAGATTCTCGAAGCAACAGCCGGGCGGCAGGAGAGGAAGGTCCGGCAGGAGATGCGCTTCATCGAGCGCTTCCGCGCCAAGAACACGAAGGCCACGCAGGTACAGAGCCGAATCAAGAGGCTGGAGAAGATGGAGCGCGTCGCCACCCCGCGCACGAGCAGGAAAATCCACTTCTCCTTCCCTGAGCCGCCGAGGTCGGGAGAGGAGGTCATCACTCTATCCCACGTGAGGAAGGCGTACGGGGAACACGTCGTGTACCGCGACCTCAATCTTGTTCTTCACCGTGGTGACAGAGTCGCACTTGTAGGACACAACGGTGCGGGGAAGACGACGCTCTTAAGAATGCTCGCAGGTGTGCTCCCGTTCGAGCATGGCGAGCGCCGGCTCGGGTCGGGCACTCGTGAGGCGTACTACGCCCAATACCAGCTCGAACTGCTGAGCCCGGCAAACAGCGCCATCGATGAGCTCAGAACCGTGGCAACCGACCAGTCCGAGCAGCAGCTACGCACCATTCTCGGCGGATTCCTGTTCAGTGGTGACGACGCCTACAAGCAGGTCTCCGTCCTCTCCGGAGGCGAGAAAAGCAGACTCGCGCTGGCGAAAATGCTTACGCAGAGAGCAAACATGCTGCTGATGGACGAGCCGACAAATCACCTCGACATCCCTTCACGGGAGGTCCTTACGGATGCACTCGAGGCCTATACGGGAACCCTCTGCTTCATCACCCACGACAGGACGTTGATACGGGAGATAGCCAACAAGATCATCGAGGTGCGGGCGGGCAGGCTCGTCGTATTCGAAGGGGACTACGACAGCTTCCTGCGCTGGAGGGAGACCAGAGAGGCTACGACCCCGTCGGCCAAGCGCAGGCCGGAACAGGTGCAGGAGTCAAAGTCCAGCCGGGAGCGCGATAGAGAGCGTAAGCGGCGTGATGGCGAGCTGCGCAACCGTTACTACAGGCAACGGGCACCCGTCGAAAGGCGCATCTCCGAGATCGAGGAAGAGCTGCCGAGGATCGAGAGAGAGGCGCTCGAAGCGGACCTTCTGCTCGCCGACCCAAACCACTATAGTGACCCGGCGCTCGTCATGGAGACGGTAGAGAGGAAGCGCAGCCGTGGAGAACGCATATCCCGGTTGACTGCGGAGTGGGATGAACTGTACGCGGAGCTTGCCGGCATGCGGTCCGAGTTCGAGGAGCAGAAGGGCAAGATCGCTGCCTGACATCCCTTGGGGCAGGCTCACAACAGGACACTCACCGGCAAGCTACCTTGGGCCAGCCAGGCAGCTTGCCCAGACGGACAGGCCAACACCGAGAAGAAATGGCACAACAGACACTGACTGAAGCGAGAGAATCGCACGGGGCTCTCAGCAGCCTCGTAGTCATGCTCCGGCTCATCCGCGTCGAGTACTGCCTGCTGGGAGCCGCGGCAGTCCTTGCGCCGTGGCTCATGACGGGCAATCCGGTGCCGGGCAGCGCCGTCTTGCTTTCAGCTGCGGCCGTGTTTCTTGTCGCAGCCGGCTGCTACGCCTTCGATGACTACTTCGACCGGGGCTGCGACGCAGCAAACGGAAGGTTGGACCGCCCGCTCGTCTCCGGTTCGCCGACGCCGCGAGTCGCCTTCGCCGTCGGGTCTGTCGCCTTTCTGCTCTCAGCCATTGCCGCGCTTCTGGCAGGCGCATCCACTGCCATCATCGTCGCGCTGGGCGCCGTGCTTGCCATGGTCTACAACAGGTGGCTCCAGGGACTCTTCCCCCTGAAAAACACCCTCCTCGCCGGGGCCTTTCCCGCACCCCTGGTGATAGGGGGACTTGCGGCAGGCACGCAGGAGTCCCTGCTACTCTACTGCGCAGGCCTGGCCTATGTCATAGGCCTCGGCTTCGAAGTGATGATAGACATCGCAGACATCGCGCCGGCGGCGTCGTGACTCTGGCAACCCGCTACGACGGGGATGTGGCATCGCGTGTTGCGGCCGCCCTGTTCGCGGCTGGAGCCGTGCTCATCCTGCTGCCATTCTTCCTGGCAGTCGATGCGCGGCTGCAATGGGACCCGGTGTTCCTCGGTATCGCAGGTATCGCCGCACTGTCCAGTCTACTCGTAGGCCGCAGCCTTGTCATGGACCACTCGCCGGGAAAGGTGCTGTCCCTCAAGACCCGGGCATTCGTCACTCTTCACGTCAGCATCCTCGCCTTCGTTGCAGGCGCGCTGCTCTAGAACTCGCGAACAGCCGGCTTCCCGGACCGGACCTTGCAGAATTCGTCCTTCAGGCCGGCGCTCGCAGCGCCCAGTACGGGCGACAGAACCCCTTCGGGGTCTCCCCCCACCGTGAGGCGACCTTCTCCCATATCAGGCCGGGCCGCTATCCAACTCAGCCACTCCACTTTCAACCATCTCCAGCAGGATGTCCGTCACCCGGGGCTCATACTTCGTCCCCCTGCCGGCTCTGAGTTCTTCCATAATCTCCGCCCTGCTCCGGGCGGGCCTGTAGGGTCGGTGGGAGCCCATCGCTTCAACCACGTCGCAGACGCCTATGATGCGTACTTCCAGTGTCAGCTCCTCGCCGCTGATGCCATCCGGATAGCCCGAGCCATCCATCCGCTCGTGGTGATGCAGCGCCATCTCGGCCACCGGCCACGGCAGAGTTGCCTCTTCCAATATCTCATAGCCCTGCCGGGCGTGGCCCTGGAGCAAGCTCCATTCCGCGTCAGTCAATTTCCTTGGCATGGTGAGGAGGGACTCAGGAATGGAGATTTTTCCAATGTCGTGGAGCAGGGCGCCGATGTACAGCCCTTGAAGCCTGTCCGTGTCCAGTCCCAGCCTCTCGCCAGCGAGGCGCGCCAGCTCCGCCACCCTTCGCTGGTGGCCTGCCGTGTAGGGGTCCCGGGCCCCCATCGCTCGCGACACGGTTTGCGCCAGATCGATGAAGGCGTCTTCAAGTCGCTCCTGCGCCCTCTTGCGCTCCTCCTCCAATTCCATGTCATGCAGGGCGAAGGCGATGTCTCCAGCAAGTTCTTGAAACAGGGAGTGCTCTTCCTCGTCTTCGACGAACTCCACGGGGACAGAGGCGACCAACACACCATAAGCCTTCTCGCCATGCTGCAACCGCGCGGCCAGTACTCCCTTCCGGCAGGGCTTTCCGTCCAAGGGACAACCGCTACAGGTAGAGGATGGGTCCACGGTTGCTGCAACACTCGCCTGCGTCAGCGCCTGCTCACAGCAAGCGGGCAACACTCCACGCTCCAGTTGCTCAACCATCGGGAGAAAGCCTTCACCCAAACCAGCTTCGGCATGTGTCACAAGTCTTCCGGACTCATCCAATATGACAATCCAGACACTATCGAACCCACGAGTCCTGACGACGTTGTCACAGGAGCAGTTGAGCAACCTCTGACGGTCCTTCTCCTTGACAATGAGCTGGTTGACGCCGCGGATAGCGCCCAACACGCTATGCAGATACTCTGCCCGCTCCAGCGCCTGCTTGCGCAGGGCGTCAACGGCCTCCAGTTCCGCCACTTTGGTCTCCAACTTCGCCACCAGCCGCTCGCTGTAGAGCTTCAAGGTCTCTGTCCCCTCTTCCATGACACGCCTCTTGGGGCCTATCCTGCCCTCTTCCACATCCCGGAACAGGCCTTGAATGATCCTCACGAAATCCTCCGGTTCAGAGGGCTTTCGGACGAACCTGTCCGCTCCCACCTTCAAGGCGAGGTTTTCATCTCCTTCATCCTTGTAGGTGGCCGTGTGGAAGACAAAGGGAATATCTCTCAGCTTCTCATCCTTCTTGCACTCCTGACAGAGCTGAAACCCATCCATGACCGGCATCAGGATGTCGGAGACAATCATGTCAAAGCCTTCGGCACGAAGTCTCTCCAGAGCTTCCACGCCGTTGGCAGCCGTTTCGACCTCGTAGCCGCTTGCCTCCAGCAAAGTCTCCGCCAGATAGCGCTCCTCTTCCCTGTCATCGACGACAATAATTCTCATTTCCCGCGTCCTCCTGACCAAAGACTAAGGAATGTTCACAGGTATTTCTCTATCTCCGCGATGAAGTTCTCCGGGTCGATCGGCTTTTCAATGTAGCCCGTACAGCCTGCCGCGAGGGCCCTCTCCCTGTCACCGGTCATAGCGTAGGAAGTCAGCGCGACAATGGGAATACCGCCATCCGCCTCACTTGCTCTTATCCTTCTCGTGGCCTCAAGACCGTTTATGTCCGGGAGCTGAATATCCATGATTACCAGCTCAGGCTTCTCCTTGATTGCCAGTTCCACCCCTGTAGCGCCATCCCGTGCCTCGATGACCTCGTATCCTTCTCTCTCAAGCATGAACCTGACCAGATAGAGATTGATCTCATTGTCCTCAACTATCAGTATCTTCTTCATTTCAGTCCTGCTCCTCGTATCGTAGTGGAACGATGAAGGTGAACTCACTTCCCTTGCCGTACTCGCTCTTTGCCAGGATATCGGCCTTCAGAAGCCCGGCCAGCTTCTCCGTAAGGTGCAGACCCAGTCCGGTTCCCTCGCACCTCTTCGTGAGGGATGGGCCAACCTGTTGAAACGGCTGGAAGATCCTATCCATATCCTCGTTTTTTATCCCCACCCCGGTATCGATGACACGGACCTCCAGGTTGTCATCTTCTGAAACCCTGGCTGCAACCCTCACATAGCCCTGGTCCGTGAACTTGACGGCATTGCTCACGAGATTCATCAAGACCTGCTTGATACGTCTCCTGTCGCTGAAGAGCGTTATGCCTTCAGGTATTTCCGTGAGAACCTCCAATCCCTTTTCACCCGCCCCGGGCGATAAGCTCCCCACCACTTCTCCCGCCACATCGACGAGTTCGAATTCCTCAAGCGAGAGTTCCACCTTGCCAGCCTCTATCTTGGATATGTCCAGGATGTCGTTGATCAGGCTCAGAAGATGGTCGGCGCTGCTCTTCACCATGGCAAGCTGTTTTCTCTGCTCCTCGTTGATATCCCCGGCTATGCCCATCAGGATTACGCCGGTGAAACCAATGATGGAGTTCAGCGGAGTCCTCAGTTCGTGGCTCATGCTGGCCAGGAATGTGGACTTGAGTTGGTCCATTTCCTGAAGGCGAAGGTTGGCCTGTTCAAGCTGCTGCAGGTAATTCCGCAGATCCGCTTCCGCCTTCTTGCGCTCGGAGATGTCCCTGCCGGTAACATAAACCCCTGGTCCTCCTTCCAGTGTGCTGAATACCGTGCCGGTGAGGTTGCAGATTGAATCTTCCTTCCCGGGCGTTTTGATCGTCAGCTCGATATCTCTCACCACCTCATTCTCAAATATCTCAACAACGGCTTTCTCAGCCGGGTCCTTCGGCAAATAGTCGTAGATAGAGGCGCCAATCATATCTTTGCGGCTCTTGCCGGTTAGCTCCTCAAATGCCTCGTTTACACCCATGATTACGCCGTTTTCATCAAGAGCAATGTGGAAATCCGGAGAGCTTTCAAGCAGGTGGCGGGTATAGTCCCTTGCATGGCGCAGCGCCTGTTCTTTCTTCGCAAGCTGCTCACTCAGCATTGCAGTTACAGCGGAAACGACCAGGAACATGCAAGACCGGTAGAGATCATTGTAGGGCGCCACATCCGGTCGAACGAAAACGTGACTGAGCATGAGGACTGCCGCCAGGAATACGGCAACCAACAGTCCTTTTCTCTTCCACCAGAGGGCTCCCAGGATGATTGGAATATAGAACAGATGGGTGAAAACAACGCCGGTCCCGAGTACCGCATGGCAGTAGTAGGTCAGGAAACAGGCAATACCCAGCAGGACAGCCATTATTGCGACTCGTACACTCGACCTCGTTAGCATCGTCTCGATCATTTCACCCCCGGAGAGCTACGGTGCTTGCCAGACACCTCCGCTCTCTCTCATCCGTTTCTCTATTCGTATCCGCCGATCGCATTTTCCACCGACTGCGGCAGTGCTGCTCAACAGGCCACCACAAGGTAGTCACTTCGTGTGATACTGACACACATGCTTATCAATAGGCAACACATGTCGTAGCTGCGAGCTTGCTGCAGTGCGGACTCTCTCCTGATTGCTGTTGCCGAGGAAGGTATCCTTGCCTCAGAAATGACGCTCTCGCCGGCGCTGTTGACACCGTATGGGGCTCCGACTACCATTCCTCTGGTCGCAGGAAGGAGGAAGAATGCCCGAATACGCCGGTGACATGTACGTTGACAAGAAAGACCAGCTTGAGAAGATTGAGGCGGTCTGCCTGCCGGATGAGCTAATCCGCGCGGTGTTTGACCTCAAGGGCAGGGGGACAGGATTCCTCGGCATAACCGACAAGCGAATCATCTATTACGACAAGGAGTTCCTCAAGAACAAGAAGGCCCTGGTGAGCATTCCATTCAGCCGCATCAGCGCCGTCGCAAGTGAGGACAACAAAGGCTTCTTCATCACCAAGGGCTTCTTCGTAAGTGACACTCTGGCCATCACTATTGCGGGCGAGGGGGTCAAAGCCTTCGAGTTCCGGGGCGGCGATAAGGCGCACCGCGCCCACATGATTATCATGGAGCATCTGCTCGCATAGCCCCCGCAGGGGCACTCTGGAGGACCATGCCACAGGGATATGAGATAAACGATCTCGCCAAGGAAGAATCCTGGCGCATGTTTCGCATCATGGGCGAACTCATTGGCGGATTCGACCGGCTGTCCGGTGTGGAGCCCGCGGTGACCATATACGGGTCGGCGCGCACACGTCCGGAGGACCCGCTCTACGCAACAACCGAGGAGATTGCGCGACGTCTGGGCAAGCTCGGCTTCTCCATCATCACAGGCGGAGGCCCGGGAGTGATGGAGGCAGCGAACAAGGGCGCACTGGCAGCGGGAGTCACTTCGGTCGGACTCAATATCGATCTGCCTGAAGAGCAGACGGTGAACCAGTACACCACTCTCAGCATCGAGTTCAACCACTTCTTCGTTCGCAAGGTGATGCTGGCCAAGTACGCCACTGCCTTCATCATCATGCCGGGCGGTCTCGGCACCCTGGACGAGGTCACGGAAATCTTATGCCTCATTCAGACTCACAAGATGCGGCCCTTCCCCGTCATACTGTTCGACAGCGCCTACTGGACCGGTCTGATCGACTGGATGCGGCAGCAAACTCTCGCCAAGGGGTACATCGGAGACGAAGACCTGAGCCTGCTGGTTGTCTGCGACACCGTCGACGAGGTGGTCGAAGCGGTGCACGAATGGTACGACAGCCAGGAACTCGTGGCCCGGCGGGCCCTGCATCCCCTTGGTCAGCGAGCCGAAGTCCAGTCGCGCGCAACGAAACAGGACGCGTCTCACTCAGGGAACAAGGAAGGCCCCAAGTAACCTCACAACCACCTCCCTGGCTCTCGCCAGGGTCATCACCCGGCTCAGCTCGATTACTCGGGGCTGAGGAACACTACCACAGTCGTATACGACTGTCAACCAGCCGGGTTGCAGGCCCGGTTTCGCCAAGAACATAGACACCGGAGAAAATGAATGACAACAAAGGCCGTATTCCTCGACTGGGTAAACACGCTCGTACGCATGGAGCCGGACCGGCATGTTCTGTGTGCGGAGATGTGTCGTGAGTTCGGCATAGACGTGGACCCGGAGCGTGCACTGAGGGGCATCTATTCGGCCGAGGAGGAAGTGCCCGAGGGAAGACCCATCCACTGGTCCTCCGGAGCCGACCCGGGCGCCTTCATTCGCTACAACGACATCGTTCTGCGCATGGCAGGAGCAACAATACCTGACGGCGACACAACCATGCGTATGGTGGAGCGCGCCAGGGAGCGTTTCAGGGACATCCAGTTCGTATTGCTGGACGATGTCCATCCCACACTGGAGAAGCTGAAGGAACGCG
>JAUVYD010000051.1 GCA_030603265.1 Dehalococcoidia bacterium | reverse complement strand
CCTCGCGCCCGGCGAACGGCGAGGTGTTCACTGCGAAGGGCATCTCGATCGCAGGTTCGCTCCCTTCGATGTGAGTTGACTTGAATGGGAGACGGCAATTAGAGTTGCCTCTGTGTAGCTGCCGTGGGAGGTGGGCGACTGTCTTGTCTATCTCTCCCGCGAAGCAGACGGTGGCAATGGGCTCAGGAGGAAATAGAAGGAGGTTGCCGGAGCTGGTCGGGGTTCCGGCATGCATGTGATGGCAGACGTTATTGAGGGTAGAAATCCTGTCCTGGAGGCACTCAAGTCTGGCCGGTCTGTGAATCGGGTGCTCCTGGCAATCGACACGGGACGGCACAGCGGAGTCGCGGAGATTCTGCGGCTCGCGCGAGCCGGAAAGATACCGGTTGACTATGTGCACCGGAGTGTCATAGATGAGGCGAGCATGACCTCCGCACATCAGGGTGTCATCGCGTATGCGGCGGCGAAGGAGTATGTGGAGTTGGAGGGCCTGCTGGAACTCTCAAGAGAGCGAGGCGAACCTCCTCTGTTCTGCATACTCGACGGCATAGAGGACCCTCATAACCTGGGGGCCATACTCAGGACCGCAGAAGCGAGCGGTATCCATGGCGTGGTTATCCGCTCCAGGCGGGCTGTGGGTCTGACCGCAGCCGTGGCGAAGGCGTCGGCCGGAGCTGTGGAGTACATGCCTGTGGCGAGAGTGGCCAATATAGCTCAGGCGATACGAACGCTGAAAATGAACAACGTCTGGGTGGTTGGCATAGACCTCGGTGGAGAGGCTGACTACACGCAGGTGGATTTCACCTGGCCGACTGCTATCGTGATAGGGGCAGAGGGTAAAGGAGTATCAGAGCTTGTGCGCAAGAAATGCGACTCGATTGCATCGATTCCGATGAAGGGGCAAATCAGCTCTCTCAATGCCTCCGTCGCAGTAGCGCTGGTGATGTACGAGGCGTTCAGGCAGAGAGGGTGGTAGCTGCTTCCAACTCTGAAGTGGCCGCGAAGGCAGTGCCACCAGCACTTCTCCCCGGACGCGCTGACCGCGCCTACGCGTCCATGCCCTTGCGAGTGGAGGCATAGGCCCTCAGACGCTGCGTTTGAGTCAGGAGCTTCTTCCTCAACCTGATGTTCTCCGGGGTTACCTCAACCAGTTCATCCTGTGCGATGAAGTCGATTGACTGCTCCAGGCTCAGTTCTATCGGTGGCGCCAGCTTGGCGGCGATATCGGCCGTGGAAGAGCGCATGTTGGTCTTCTTCTTCTCCTTGCACACGTTGACGGCGATGTCTCGTATGCGTGGATTGGTGCCCACTATCATGCCTTCGTAGACCACAGTGCCGGGGTGGACGAAAGTGAGGCCCCGACCCTGGGCATTCTCGATGCCGAAGGCGGTGACCTTTCCCTGCTCCGATGCCACCAGAACGCCGCTTCTGGAAGATGCCAGATCACGTTGCCACGGCTTGTAGCCGATGGGGGTTGTGTTCATTATGCCGTCGCCCCTGGTGGCAGTCAGGAAGCTGCTGCGAAAACCTATGAGTCCCTTGGTGGGTATCTGAAATTCAAGGCGGACATTGCCCTGTCCATCATTGTGCATGTTCTTGAGTGCCGCCTGACGATTGCTGAGCATCTCGGTGAGGACGCCGATGTAGCCTTCCTTCGTGTCGATGATGAGGTCCTCGACGGGCTCCATGAGCGTGCCGTCGACTATCTTGGTGATGGCCTCGGGCTTCGATACCTCGAACTCGTAGCCCTCTCTGCGCATGGTCTCAATCAGAATCGAGAGGTGCAGTTCACCTCTCCCTTTCACCATGAACGTGTCTGGGGTAGCAGTGTCCTGCACCCTGAGACTCAGATTGACCTCCAGTTCTCTGTAGAGGCGGTCTCTGATATGGCGTGTCGTGCAGTAGATGCCCTCGCGTCCGCCACGCGGCGATGTGTTGACACCGAAAGTCATCTCCACCGTTGGTTCGCCTATCTCAATGCGAGGCAGAGCCTCAATCTGCTCCGGACTGGAAATCGTGTCTCCGATGGAGGCTTTCTTGACGCCGGTTACCGCCACGATGTCGCCTGCCTCTACCTCATCAGCCTCAAGCCGGGCAAGTCCAAGGTGTGTGAAGACCTCGGCAATCTCGAACGGAGTGGCGATACCATCCGCGTCTATGGAGACTATCTGGTCGCGCGGGGCTACCTTGCCTCGCCATATTCTGCCGATAGCGATCTTGCCCTTGTGATTGTCATAATCCAAGTTGGAGACCAGCATCTGGAACGGGCCGGACTCGATTCGCGGGGGCGGCACCGTCTCAAGGATGGCGTCCAGCAGCGGGGCGATATTGTTGCCCGTCACTCCTGGTTCTGTAGAGACAACCCCCTGTTTGGCGCTCGCGTAGAGCACGGGGAAGTCGAGTTGTTCCGCAGTGGTGGCGAGCTCCAGGAACAGGTCCTGTGTTAGATGCAGCACTTCGGGTATCCGCGCGTTCTGCCGGTCTGTCTTGTTGATTACGACAATCGGGACCAGCCCTCTCTTGAGCGCGTGGCGTAGCACGAATATGGTCTGAGGCATAGGTCCTTCGACAGAGTCAATCAGGAGCAGGCAGCCATCGGCCATGCTGATAACACGCTCCACTTCACCGCCGAAGTCCGCATGACCGGGCGTATCGACGATGTTGATCTTCACGCCCTTGTAGACTATGGCAGTGTTCTTGGACATGATGGTGATGCCCCTCTCCCGTTCGAGGACATTCTGATCCATCACCAACTCGCCTACCTTGTCGTTGTTCTTGAAGACATTGCTCTGCTTGAGCATGGCATCCACCAGGGTGGTCTTGCCGTGGTCTACGTGGGCGATAATGGCTACATTTCGGATGTCTTTGCGATAGTTCACATGTTCTCCACAACAGGTTTCGGCATCGGGGCCGGGCTGTACTGGCTCACGGCAATCGGTACGATAGGAGTTCTGTGTTTCGGCGCCTCAAACGGAAATCCGGACGGATTACAGGGCCGGGCTCGGCGCCGGGCCTCAGTAGTTCGCGACATCGGCTTGCTGAAGAGCCGGGAGCAAGGCTCTCCTCTTCACAATCCGATGCCAGTCCTTGTAGCAGTAGATGCCCTGGAGGACCAGTCCGCCAAGAACACCGTAGAACAGCTCCGGACGCACCAGGAAGAAGCCCTGCACCGCGCTGCTAATGGCCGCCACAGTAGCGAGAAACCAGTGGTGCAGATGAAGTTCGTATCTCCGCAAGGGGATGATGATTGATTTCACCCGGCCCGGCCTGCCGCTGGCCTCTCCGCCACAGTAGTGAGATATGACAAATCCTGCGGCGCAACTGAGGTAGAAGACATAGCCCCAGGCTATGCCCGAGGGCAGCAGGGCAAGCAGAACAAGCTTCTTGCGCACTCCGCCGTCTTTCCACTGCAGCAGTCGCCTGAAATGCTGCAGGGAGGGGAACCTGGCAGTGGTGGTCGTCGTAGTACGGCAGCCAACTGCGGCTTCTGCCGGAATCGGCTGCGGGCTTCGATTCGCCTGGACGCTTTCTCTTCTCACACCGGCCATCTTACATACGAGAAACGCACGGCATGGGACTGGGAGAGTGCCGCGCTCGACATAGGATAACCCATGTCCTTGTCATCTGCCAAACCGCCGAATTGCTTCCACGTGCTCTGTCACGCTCGCTCCACTCATGCTCCTTTCGGTAACATCTCTTCTGACGCAATGCTACCCCCTTCGGCAAGAATAGTTGTGGGGCAATTCGTGGTATTGCCTTCCCGCACGTGTATGCATAGAATCAGCGCAGTCTCGTGCAAGGGGGATTCAAATGCTGACACCGGTCATGCTCCTTGTGAGTGGCATACTGCTGGTGCTTCTGGGACTCGGCAAGAGCTGGAGGCCTCTCGCCTGGCTGACACCGGGTGGCTTCATGGGGCGGCTCGCACTTGTCATCGGCGTCGTCGATATCGTGCTGGCAGTGATGGCGTTGAGCTAGCACCGCGTTGACACAGAATGCCGCGAGGCGACCCGGGCCCAGATTCGTGGAGGTCTGAACGATACCCGCACGCGCATGGTGCCAGGTGACCGCCCTGCACGCAGCTGCCGGAGCTGCCGCGCTCGTCAGTCTGGACGAGGAGCATCGCCGCGGCCTTTGCGCTACGTAGGGGACCACTGTTCGTGGGGTGGAGGCGCAGAGCCCAGCCCAGCCACTGCCCTGATGACCTCCGCCAGTCGCTCCGGGTGGTCGGAGCCGATAAGGCACTTCTTGCCCGCGCTGGTGCTCAGCAGAACGCCCGTGCCGCCTCGCAGGAAGTAGGCCTTCATCTCTCTGTTCCCGCGCATCCCATAGCCGCCGAAGTCCTTGAGGGGCCGGAAAGCGTGCAGCTCAACCGACACGACATCGCTCGCGCTTAGCTTCAGCACCCTGATGCCGGGCATGCCGAAGCGCACCGCTATTTCGTCCCTCGTGACGGTGGTCCGGAAGCCGCCGTACATGAGGCCCATCACGATGCCGAGGCCGACTTCCAAGATGGCAATCACGGGCTCCACGAGCCAGTTCGCGGCCGCACCAGCGAACATCACCACCGCCACCGCGATGGCCACGATTCTTACGTAGACAGGATTCTGTGACTCCCAGTAGACGAGCGCCGCGCCACTCTCCATTCGCAGCTCCAGCTCCTTCCTGAGTGCGGACGTATCCTCGGCCGCGACTGGCTCTTCATGAGGGGTGAACGGCCGCAGCTTCTCCAGCAGCACCGCAGCGCCCACAACCGGAATGGTGAAGGAGAGCAACTCCTGTGCCGGGAGCCCGAGGACCTCCTTGCCCTGCTGTATCATGTGGAGGTAGCCGAGGCTCATTCCTGCGAGGCCACTGATGACCAGTTCATCGAGCAGCGTGAGGAAATTGAACGTTTTCTCCCTCTCCTGGCGTGCCCACAGCTCATCGAGCCAGACCGAGAGGAGCAGGAAGCCGACCGACAGCCCTGCGAACAGCGCGAAGGCTGTCATGGGCGAGCCGTAAGTATCGGCCTGGCCATCAGGGCCGAAATGTATCGGCACTTCGCCCGGCAGAGGTCCTGCGTTCGCCAGTGAGCCAAAGAGCACGGCGACTGCAGCCACCGCCGGTAGGTGTATCCAGAGAGGGTGAGTCAGGCGTGGTCTCATTTCTTCTCCTTTGAATCGCTTTCCGGCGGACTGCCGTGGGCCAGGTGTCGGTCGAGCAGGGCGTGCAACTCATCTGCCGAAAGTCCCAGCAGAAACGCGTCCGCCGCCAGCTCCCTTAGCTGTCCACCCAGTGCCATGTCCGCCTCCGTCGCTGTCGCCGGTATGCGGCGCGGCCGCGCAACCCTGGCCCTGCGGCCCAGGCGAAGGTTGATGACTCCCTGGTCGCGCAGCTTGAGGTAGGCGTTGCGCACGGTGTGGAGGTTGATTCCAAGGCTGTCCGCAAGCTCTCGCACCGGCAAGAGTTCATCGCCTTGCTGCAGTTCGCCCCGCTGAATCTGCTCCTTCACCTGCGACACTATCTGCTGGTAGATGGGGCGTGTGTCTCTCTCGTCTATCGCTATGAGCATGTTGCCTGCACGTTAAAGTGTTATAAGCATTATATAACAATATGCAGGGATGTCAAGGACTTGCGGCGTGATACCCGAGAGGAAGGAGATGTGAATCGGTTCGTCTTGCTCCCTGGAGAGGGCGCAGCAACTACCGACAGCAGAGAGTCGGGTCGACGCACCCTCCGGAGGGCGTCCAGCTGCTGTGGCTCAGGCGATGCCGAGCAGAAAAAGCAGGAACGGTCTGGCGTATAGGGCGAGCATGAGCCACAAGATGACGGTGCTGAGAAACGCGACGAACCACGACGTGGCGCTGCGGAGGACTCTGTACGTCTGGAAGGCGAGAAATGCGCAGACCACGACGCCGGCGGCGTTGACTGCCGTAACGGGCCATCTTGGAGGGAAGGGAACCAGCAGCACTGCCCAGACCACGAAGGTGAGGAGTCCAAGCAGAATGGTAGCTGCGAGTCCCTTGATTGTGTCCCCCTTTCTGTTCACGGTGTGGCTATCCCCGCTCCCAGACTACCTTCTCCGAGCCCTCGTGTCTATTAGATACGGCTCAATTCGGACTATCGTGGGGGGGGGCTTCCCGACGGGGAATTACGGTGCTACCATGGAAGCGTAGACGGCTGCTCCCGCGTCCGAGAACGCGTGCTGCGAAGATAGGGAAGGGTCCTGTACCCGTGATGCTCTCGCGGGGCGATTCGATTGTGGACCGTGCCGCGACTCCCTTCCTTGCCGTTGCGGTTGGGTCGTGTCTTGCCGCGTCGCTGCCCGCTGTGTTCGGGAGGAAGCAGAACATGGAAAGGAGAGCGCATGGAAGAAAAGCAGAAGGAATTGCTCTGGGACCAGCTTGTGGCACGCGTTGGAACCGAGGGCGCCACCGCGGTATTCGACGTGGTAGGGCTTGGCAAGAAGGCTGACGTGAAGCCGCTGGAGGGCCGTTACCGGCTCGCGCTCGTGGACGGGGAGGCTGCATTGCCGGACTGCCCGTTCCTGCGGGAGGCGAAGGCGCTGGAGACTCGCTTCCGTGAGGAAGCTGATCAGGGCAGTGTCCAGGAGACCCATGCCGTGTATGACCGCCTGAAGATGGCGGAGTGCAGGTGTGACGGGTGGGCTCACGCCTGCGCGGACGTCGTGGACGCCGGCTTCCGCAAGGTGATTGCGCCCGCGGAGTAGTCCCCGGAGCTCAAGCATCCCGGCACGACCCCTGAGCAATCTGCCGCACTCGCGCAGGGCTTCCGCATCCATTGGCTACCCGTGTGCTCGTCAACAACCATGACGGGTACTCCGGGCAGGGGACTGTCCATCCAGACCTGCGCGGGCGTGTGAATCATCGCGCTTTTCGCAACATGGACCAGCTGCAAATTCCTGTCCCGGGGATTTCGGACTCGTCGAGCAACTCAAAGCCGAAGTGTTCATACAGGCGGACGTTCTTCTCGTCCAGCGTCTCGACGTAGCACGGCAGGCGCTCCTCGTCTATCCGGGAGAACATCGGCCGTAGCAGTCTGCCTGCGCAATCCTTTCCCTGAAACCGGGGATCCACGCCAACTATCTGCAGGAACCAGTGTCTGAAAGGAGCCAGACGCGCGTGCGTTGCGTCCAGACAGGCGCCGGCCTTCCTCATCCTGCTGGTGACGCCACCCCTGCTAAGACCCAATATCACTGACGGCGGAACAGACCGTATCACTTTCCACGGTGTCATGGGATAGCTGTCGGAGGTCAGCCAGCCAGCCACGCCTTCCAGATTGGTGGATGTGGCATGGACTTCGCCGTACCGGATGCAGTAGCTCAGTATGTACTCAATAAGAGGAGAGGGATCTCCTCTCTTCATTTCGGACCGGTCGGACAAGGCATACCCGAGTAGAGGGTCGTCCTGGAACGCGCGGGCCAGCACTGCGGCAGCAGCTTTGACATGCCTCTTGTCCAGTGCCACTAGATTCGCCGGAGCGATGTTGTCGTGGCTCACTGTCTTCTCATTTCCTCCTTCCTGCCACTCATTTCCCTCGGCGACGACCGTTGTCCGAACAACTCATGAGTAGAGGCTAGCTGTAGCACACGTTGTTGTCAAATGGCAAGCAGTGCATTGAGTTCACTCAGCCAGCGGCTGTGCTGCTCTACGGTTCTGCATCCCGGGCGCAAGGCGGCCTGGAGAAGCGAAATGATGGCGCGGGCCGTCGTCTGCTCCTTGCAGACTATGGGGGCGAGTGTGCTGGCAAGCTGTCACGTGTGGCTCGTGCCGGGAAGCAACAGGAGACGGTGCTTGTGGTGAAGAGCCTATTCCTTGAGTTTCCTGCCGGTGGCCTTGCAGAAGGTCTCGAGGGAGGAAAGAGAAACGAGGTATGCGCGGCCAACACGAAAGGCCTCAAGCTGAGTGCCGTTCACTCCGCGCTTTATCCACTGGTGTACAGCCTGCCGCGTGACTGCCGGCTCAACGCGCTGTCCTGCCTCCTCAACACTGAGGTAGTCACGCGTCTCTCCGTCGGGGCCAGCCCGCCTTCTTTCGCGCCGTTTGTCACCGGAACGGCCGACTCGGAAGTGCGCAAGAGTGTCACTGAGGTTCACGAGTGTCAAGCATACCACACCTTCATCGCGTGTGCGATGTCTCGCATTCACTCATCCAAAATGTTACTAGGGGGATATGGTTCACTCAGTTAGGAATGTTACTGAGGGGGATTATGCCGAGCGACGACAGGATGAGCGTAGATGAAAGACGTAAGTACCTGAAGCTGGTAGCGCCCCGGTACA
>JAUVYD010000217.1 GCA_030603265.1 Dehalococcoidia bacterium | reverse complement strand
CCGCGCCGTCCTCGCCGAGAACCTCAAGGCCGTTCTTCCCGGTGATGGTGAACCCGGAGTAGGAGCCCGCCGCCACGTGGACGGTGCTCGCGGAGACTGCATCGATGCCTTCCTGAATATCGTTGAAGGCGTTGTAGCCCCAGGTGTGGCCGTCGTTGTCACCGCTCACGGTGTAGCCGTCATCGACCCAGACCTCGGTGGGAGCGAGGACTTCGTAGGTCGTGATGTTGGTAACATCGACAGCGAGATCGCCACCAGCCGCGTTCTTAAAGACAGGAGTGGTACCCCAACCGATTCCAGTGTAAGGAAAGGCCACCGCTGAGTGTGTTTCCACTGGCTTCAGGACCGCGGTGAACATAACGAAGTTGCCATCATGGTTTGCGGTGTCGTCGAGAATGCAACTCACGGCGTCAAGGCCACCACTCGACGGAACATCCCTCTGGATGGCGAGAGTTGTGGTGCCTGGAAAATTGCCGGCACTGCAGCTATCGATGTACGCCCAATCAGGGTCGACATACAGCCAGAAATTGCAGCCGGCCAAGTCGTCGAAATCGCGGAGTTCAACCGTAACGGTCGAAGCGCCATCCTGAAGCTCCACTGCCTGGACCCAGACTTCATTTGCCTGTGCTGACACCATGGGGACGGCCATGGAGAGGACCAGCAGACTGGTCACCATGATTACTGAGAATGCCCGCGAGAGGGCGCGTACCCATTTCATGCTCATCACTCACTCCTTAGCAACAAGAGTTGCAGCCGAATCTGAGCGGCTCACGGATATGCTATAGGCATATTTCGAACAAGTCAACATCTTGCGGTGGATTTTGGGCCAAATTCTGCAGAAAATGGGTGCCCCTGACTCGGGCTAGCCCGTGCAATGCCCCTGTGGGAGTCGCGGCTACTCTTGCGGGAGACCATGATGAGAGTTGCGTGGCGGTCGTTCTCCGGCTACGACATGGCCCTTCAAGTACCGCAGGGGTGCAGAGAGACTCTCCGGTGGCAAGGGCGTTGTCAGGGACAGCATCTCATTTTGTCTTCTGCCGTGCCGCTGGAGTTGCGTGCCTGCGGACGGAAGTAATGGCGGGTGTCCGGGAGCAATGCTGGCAATACCGCCTCAAACGCCTCCCCTGACGTATGCCCCGGCTGCCATTCGGTGGTGAAGCTGTAGATGCTCCCGCTCGACGCATGGTATTCGAAGCGGCCATTGCACCGAACTGCTGTGTCGTCATCGAGCACGGCGCTCACAATTGCCGTGTGCGCCATGACCTGTGATGGGTGGCCTGTTAGCTCCACAGGCGGAGGCCTGAATCGTACGTCGAGTATCTGCCAGCGGAAGGCGGGATTCGGGCCACACTGCGTGTCGTAGTCCACGTCCATGTCGATGACCGTGTTCTCTTTCTCGTCTGTCCAGAAGCTGTCGGACTGCTGCCACCCGGTGTATGGAGCGAAGAAGGCAAACCACAGCTCTTTCTCGGAGCAAAGCACCGCCTTGATACCGGCGATGGCCTCCTCCCGGGTCGAAAACTCCGGAGCGACCGCAGGGATGGTGAGCATCTCCATGCGTGCTATGTGGTAGTATGATTCGGTGGCGACGTCCTCAAACGGCACACTGCATAGGTGATCTCCATCCTGCCAGTCGGCATTCGTGTCGTTCCGGGGGGCATCGGCCGGAAATGGAGTAGAAGCCGGCAAACTCGTGCAGCCATCCGCCCTGGCGGCAGAATTTCCCCACTACACAGCGACATGAGTTGACCACCTGCACCGAAAGGCGTCCGCGAACGTCCTCCTGCATGCTCAACGCAATCTCCATCCAGCCGGTGTCTGCCCAGACCCGGCAGTTGCCGCACGTGCCCTGGCTTCGCTTCGATGGAATGTGCACCATGTGCGGGAGCAGGTCAACTGAGCCTCGCGACAGGACTGTCGAGCGCAGCAGGGAAGTGGCTCTTGTCCTGGGCGCGGTTTCACAGGCATACACCCATTCCCGGAGTGTCTCCTCGGACGGGTGCATCAGGGGTAACGTCAGCAGCGTGTCGTCGCCGGCGTCGACCGCGCACGCAGGCGTGGTCATGAGTGGGAGAATCGGCAATGAGACAAGAGTGAGAAGGGCGAGTATCACTGTGGGAGACGAACGGCGCATTATGCTCACCAGGTGCTGTTCTCGCCTCGGCTCATCGCCTGTGATTGGCTTGTGGACAGCATGGTGAGATTGGGAGGGGGTTGTCCAAGGGAGGCCTGCGGCGGAATCGGGCTGTGTCGGAAAGAGCGTGTCTTCCGTCTGTGGAATGAGTGATTGGTCGTATTGGCCGGCCTGCATGTGACTGGCGGGAGGTTGGCGCAGGTGGCCGGCGCACAGTCGCCCGAAATATGAAAAGAAGACCCCGAGAGTCATCGGGGTCTTCTCGATGTTACGAAACTGGACGCGCCCTATCCGGCGTTTTGGCCAAGAGGATCGCGAAGACTCTGATGTGGGAGGATGTTCCAATTCCACATCAACTCCGCGAGGACGCCCGAAGTCGCATACGGATCGACCGAGTACTGCCTGAGGCGAATCACGTCACCAACGTCCACCACCCCGTCTCCTGTAGCATCGGCAGCTCGGTACTGTTCAGGGGTCAAGGTAGCCCCCACTGAATACTGCCTGATGAGTATCACGTCACCTACATCCACGAATTCATCCAAATTCGCATCGCCGAGATACGGCATGAACCCGCCCTCTCCAAAATCCCAATCCGGCGGTGCAATCGGTGAAGGAGGAGGTGGAGGGTACTCCGAAGGGCCAGCCTCGTCGGCGATAGCCACAGAGGCAAACACAAAAGCGATAGCAGCTACAATCGCCAAGGCTCCCGCAAGGTGCAGGCGTCCTACACGCCATTTCATCCCCCTGGTCATAGCAGCACCCCCAAAGCCGCGGCGTCCCCTAGCCGATGAACGCACGCCCGATTTGGCTCGATACACCTAACCGACCGCCCCGACTATGGGTGTGATTATGGACGACGATGGCTGTTTTTGTCAATACCCCGTATTCACCGGTTCTACGCTGTTAAGTGTGATGGA
>JAUVYD010000026.1 GCA_030603265.1 Dehalococcoidia bacterium | reverse complement strand
AGCAGACGTGAAGCAGGGTGTGACTGTCGAGGATGTCAATGGGGCCTTGCGCGAGGCGGCTGAGGGCAGCTTGAAGGGAATACTCGAGTACTGTGATGAGCCCCTCGTGAGCAGTGATTTCCGGGCCTCCTCTGCGAGTTCGATCTTCGATAGCCTGAGCACCCTGGTTCTTGATGGCACCATGGTGAAGGTGCTCGCGTGGTACGACAACGAGTGGGGTTACAGCTGCAGGCTCGCCGATCTCGCTGTCTTCGTGGCTAACAAGGGCCTCTGAAGCGACAGGGCCGGCCCGGCCGGGCTGGAGCGCGGCGCGCACGCGCCGCAGGATAGACCCCAACAGCTGGAGCGCGAGGCAACTCGCGCTCCAGCTTCGTTCTCTGCCTCCCGGGGGCTCACAGGAAAGCACCGGACAGCGGCATCCCGCCCGTTTGGGGCCGAACGATGTCATCGCCCTGAAATCGGGGCAACATTGAATCATTGTGGTGTGCCCGCCATGCGCTCTCCCTGGTGGATTGTGTGGGGGCAAGATGGCAATGTGGCTCAGGGAGGGGCTAGTTGTGCGGGCTACATCTAAACCTGACGTGATGCTGTCTCGTTTGCCTTATAATAGACGTCTATACGATGTCTGTTGAACAGGACCTTGTTACCCGGGCAGTCCAGGGCGATGCTGATGCGTTCGGTCAGCTCTATGAGAGCAATTTTGACCGCGTCTATCGTTACCTGTACGTCAGGTTGGGCAATCAGGCGGAGGCTGAGGACCTTACGCAGGAGGTGTTTGCGAATGTGCTCGAAGCGATTGGCTCCTTAAAGTGGAGGAATGTGCCTTACGCCTCATGGCTCTTTCGGATTGCTCACAACAAGATGATTGACCATATCCGCAGGGAGAAGCGGGTTGAGAGGGTAGATTCTGACGAGACTGTTCTGTCGCTGGATGATCCGGACCCGGCGGAAATAGCGGAGCACAACCTGCAGTTGGAAAGAGTGAGACACAACATCAGCAGACTGTCTCCCGCTCAGCGAGAGGTTATCTGGCTGCGCTTCGGGGCGGGACTCTCGACTACCGAGGTGGCGAGCGCGCTCGGGAAGAGCACAGGAACGGTCAAGGCGCTGCAATACAACGGCATAGCGTCTCTGCGAAAACTGATGGAGCAACCGGCATGACTCACGGGATGCATGAACTGTTCGACCAGTATGTCGACCGGCTGATATCCGGCGAGGAGACAGCCGTGTGCGTCGTTCACGACCTGGACCTTTCTGAGGTCCTGGGCCCGCTTCTGGAGACAAGTACACTCGTTGTTCAGCAGCTCGGTGCCGTCGAGCCCTCGCCCGAGTTCAGGCAAGCTTCACGGACTTGGGTCAGGAGCCTCTTCTTCTCGAGACTTGCGCGCAAGGAATCGCGACCCGGCTTCCTGTTCATGTGGTGGCAGAGGCGTTGGGTGACAGCGATGGCGACGGTGTTGGTGGTTTGCCTCGCCGGGATGGGGCTCCTGGCTGCATCGGTGGATTCCCTCCCGAACGGCTTCTTCTATCCGATGAAGACTGCCACAGAGCAGGCGCGAGTGATGCTTGCAGTCTCGGATTTGGACAGAGCGCAACTGCAACTCCAGTTCGCCGAGTGCCGGCTCGATGAGATGACGACAATGGCAAGCCGGGGGGACTCCGATACCGTGGTCCTGCTGGCCGGTGAGGTCACGCAGCTGGTCGCACAGATGTGCACGGGCGCGCTGTTCGAATCCCTTGATATTGATAGTGAGATTGCAGGGGTTCTGGCCGCGCATAGTGCTGCTGATTCGGAGATGAGCCTCGAGGAGGCCCTGAGCACGGACCGTGCAGGAGCATTGCAGTTGCTTCAGTGTGCCCTGGACTCCGCACCGCCGGAGTTGCGGCCGACAATCGAGCGGCTCATGGCTGCGCTCTCCCGCGATTTCGATGCCAGTATTTCGCTTCTGGAATCCAGCGCATAGAGCAGGCGTTCCAGTTCAGGCGTTGGGTTTGCTGCCCGTTGTCTCTATAATAGTCCCATCAACACGATGTCATCGGAAGTCCTCTATCGCAAGTGGCGGCCGCAGACGCTGGCGGAGGTCGTGGGGCAGGAAGTGGTCACCACTACACTCAGGAATGCTGTCCGTGCCGGCAGAGTCGGTCACGCGTACCTCTTCAGCGGCCCGCGCGGCACCGGCAAGACAAGCACGGGCCGCATACTGGCGAAAGCAGTCAACTGTCTGAGTCCGGTCGACGGCGAACCGTGCAACACCTGCGAAGCTTGCACCTCCATCTCCGGAGGCCGCAGCCTTGACGTTATCGAGATTGATGCCGCGAGCAACCGGGGCATCGATGACATCCGCCAACTGAGGGAGCGGGTCGGTTACGCACCGGGCAGTCTGCGGCGCAAGGTCTATGTCATCGACGAGGTGCACATGCTGACGGATGCTGCCTCGAACGCCTTGCTGAAGACACTGGAGGAACCTCCACCGCACGTCATGTTCGTGCTGGCAACCACCGAGTTTCACAAGGTGATTCCGACTATCGCGTCTCGCTGCCAGTGCTTCAACTTCCGACGATTGTCGCTCGATGCGATAGTGGCCAAGCTGAGGCTCGTGTGCGAGCGGGAGGGGATTGAAGCAGGCGAAGAGGCCCTTGAGATGATGGCAAGGGCTGGCGATGGCAGCCTCCGTGACGCCGAGAACGTCGTCCAGCGGCTACTGGCAAGCCACGGCCGGCAGATCAGCTCAGAGGAAGTCAGGGTGGGGCTTGGGGTGGCAGACGAGACGTACGCGTTGAGACTGGCCGGGCGAATGATAGCCCGTGACCTCGCAGGAGGACTGCGTGTCCTGTATGAGGCGAACTACTCCGGCGTTGACATGCGGCAGTTTGGGCGCCAGACGGTCGCGACTCTTCGCAACCTCCTGCTTGTGAAGTCGGAGTGTGAGGATATCGTGGAAGTGGGGCGGGAGCGCAGAGAAGAGTTGAAGCGGATTGCAGACGGCGCGACTATCCACTCCCTGGCGCTTGCGACCCGCTTGTTCTCGGAAGCGACTACAAGGGACGCGTCCCAGCAGTTGCTCGCCCTTGAGCTGGCCTTCGTTGATTCCGTCGCGCAGCCATCGCAGAGCCCATCCGCCGTGCCCGGCAGCCCCGAGAAGGGCAGTCGAGGACGAAAGGTCGCTGAAGGACCCTCTGCGCTGACAGCCGGACAACGCACGGGGAAAACGGCTTCTGAGCCTGCCGGCCCGGTCGGCGCCCGTGCGGTCAAGAGTGGTGGCGAACCGGTCTCTGCGTCGGCATCCAGTCAGCCACCCACATCGCCCTCACCTGAGCCGGGCAGTTCTGAGAGCAACCTGCCGGGTATGGAAGCCGCCGGGGAGGTTGCTGCGCCGGCGTCCGTCCGGGAGGAACCACCCGCAGAAGGGGAACTGGGGCAGATACGCGCCCGCTGGAAGGACTACGTAGACTCTCTGCGAGGACTTGGCTCGACGGGGAATCTGGATGCCTTTCTAAGGAGCGCGTGTGAACCGGTCTCGGTCGAGAATGACGTGCTGGAGCTTCGCTTCTCTCACAAGTTCCATATGGAGAAGGTGGAGGATGGGAAGTACCGCCACCTCATTGAGGAGAGGCTCGAGGCGTTTTTCGGACATCCGTACAAAGTGAAGTGTGTCCTTCAACCTCAGGAGGAGGACAGGAGCAGTCCCGACAGCAAGCGGAGTGGGGGACTTGTTGAGGCGGCAATCCGGATGGGCGCCCGGGCGAAACGCTGACGCCGGAAGCGGAATAACGCAGGAGAACAGCAGGCACCGTAGTGTCAATTACTGCTGAACCCATAGCACGACTCGTACAGGCGCTGGGCAAGCTGCCGGGGATGGGCCCGAAGAGCGCACAGCGGCTTGCGTATCACCTGCTGCTCAGCCCTGATGCGGAGATCGAGGAGTTGGCGGCATCTCTCCTCAGTCTGAAGGGCAGCCTTGTATTCTGTTCCCAATGCTTCAATGTAGCCGACAGTGACCCGTGCTCGATTTGCGCTGACCCTCAGCGTGACCGGACGGTCATCTGCATCGTCGAAAGGCCCTCGGATATTCCTCCCCTGGAGCGAACGGGGAAACTCGATGGTCTCTATCATGTGCTGCATGGCTGTCTGCGCCCGGCGCGGGGTATCGGTCCAGATGACATCAGGATTCGTGAGCTTTTGCCGCGACTGCGCAGTGGTGAGGTGAAAGAGGTGATTCTTGCCACGAATCCTACCGTCGAGGGCGAGACCACGGCCATGTATATTCGGCAGCTCGTGGAGCCCCTGGGCATAAAGGTGACGAAGCTGGCCCGCGGGTTGCCCTATGGGGCTGAGCTGGAATATGCGGACGAAATGACCCTCGGGCAGGCGATCAACTCTCGACAGGAGTTCTAGCTGCGACATATGGGCAGCTCCCGGGACTATCAGGCCGAAGGCATTGTCCTCAGGCACAGCGTCATCGGTGAGAGAGACAAGATCGTCACCCTGTTCACCCCGGACGAGGGAAAGTTCAGCGCCGTGGCCAGGGGGGCGCGGCGCCCAGGAAGCAGCCTTGGGCCGTCTGTGGAGATGCTCACATACGGACGCTTCCAGTGTGTTCGACGCAGGGCGCTGGATCTCATCACACAGGCGACTATCCTGGACTCGTTCAGCAACCTGAAGGCCGACCTGTGGCGGATGTCCTGTGGGCTCTACGCCTGCGAGTTGGTTGACTCCTCGACTGTCGATGGCGCTCCCAATCGTCCGCTGTTCGAGTTCCTGCTTGAAGCGTTGATGGAGATCGACCGGGTCGGTTGTGATGATAATGTGCTGAGGTTCTTCGAGCTGCGGCTTCTCGAGCACATTGGCTTCCGCCCCTCTCTTGGATGCTGCGTCAGCTGCGGGTCCAGCTTGAGGCCCGTCGAGAATTCCCTCAGCGCAACCATGGGGGGCGCACTGTGCCCGGACTGCGCGAGGTCATGTCCGGATGCGAAGGCGCTGAGTGTCTCTGCATTGAAAGTACTGAGATTCTGGCTCGGATGTAGACTTGATGTGGCGCGCAGGGTCAAGATGGGGACGGCCCTGTCCTGCGAGCTTGAGGAGCACGGTTATCGCTTCGTGCGCAACGTTCTGCAGCGCGACATCAAGTCACGCGCATGGCTTGTCAGGCTGAGGTCAGAGGCCCTGTTGACAAGCACCTCGGAAGCTTCTACAATCCCGCGTTGGTTTGAAGCAGAGTGATTATGGCGTAGTGGTAGCGGTGATGCCGTCAGGTTGGAGCAGCCCCGCTCCTTGCGATGTGGCGTTCTCTCCTTTCCCGCTGGAAGCCTCACAATGTCTGTTTCTGCGCAGCACGATGCAGGAATCTGATTCTCGGGATATGAAATGTATATCGTAGTTGTTGGGGCGGGTGCCGCGGGTTTCTATCTGGCCAGCCTTCTTTCGAGGGAGAAGCAGGACGTCGTGGTCGTGGAGCAGGATGAGGAGGCGGCCGAACGGGCACGCAGGCAACTCGACGTGGCTGTCGTGGTCGGGAATGCTGCTGTTCCGAAGGTGCTCTGGCAGGCTGAGGTGCAGCGCGCGGATCTCGTTGTCGCCGTTACAGGGGTGGATGAGACCAACATGATTACCTGTTTCATGGCGAAGGAACTTGGTGCAAAGAAGACCGTGGCGAGGGTGCGGAACCCCGAGTTCTCCAGCTATCTGCTTGTCGGCGCAAAGTCGCCGCATGGACCGCGCAAAGTTGTGCGTCCGAAGAGCCTTGGCGTCGACCTGTTCGTCAATCCCGAGCACGAGGCTGCTCGCGAGATCGTCTCGATCTTGTCGGGCCTCTACGTGACATCAATGGAGGAGTTCGCAGAGGGCCGCGTGCAGTTGCGGGAGTTCAAGGCGGTGAGCCCGGCTGTTGTGGGCAAGACACTCGAGCAGATTCCCTTTCCGAGGCCATGCGTCGTCGCCATGCTCAGCCGGGGGGAGGACATGCTCACTCCATCCGGGAACGAGGTCGTGATTCATGGCGACCGCCTGCACCTGCTGGCGGCGAAGAAGGACATGGACGAGCTGGGAGCAATTTTCGAAGTGCCGCGGCATCCTCCAAGGAGGGTGGTCATATTCGGAGCGGGTACGATTGGCTTCCATGTTGCTGAGGCACTTGAGAAGCGCGGCGTCCAGGTGAAACTGATAGAGAAGAGTATCGCGAGATCACAGGAAATAAGCGCGAAATTGAAGCGTACTGTGGTCGTGCAGGGTGGTGGCCCCGACCGTGAACTCCTCTCCGACGAGGGTGTCGCTCAGTCGGATGCGTTCGTCGCTGCCACGGGGGATGAATCCCTCAATATTCTGGCCGGCCTGGTGGCGAAGAACGTGGGTGTCTCCAAGAACATCGTCCTGGTAGACAAGCCGGAGTACATACCGCTCGCAGAGGCGGTCGGAGTGGACGTCGCCCTGTCTCCTCTGCTGCTGTGCGGAAGCAGAATAGCCCGCTATATCCTTCATGGTGGAGCAGTGTCTGTGGCCCTGCTGGGCAAGGAGGACGCGCAGGTAATCGAATTCATAGTTGGCCCCAGTGCGCGCGTGAGCAAACATACAGTCGGAGAGATTGATTGGCCGAAGGGTGCGAGGGTAGGGGCCGTGATTCGTGGCGATGACGTGGTTATTCCGCCGGACACGACACCCATCCAACCGGGCGATCACGTCATCGTGGTGTCCGCGCTGTCAGTTATTCCCTCGGTAGAACGTATCTTCAAGAGCGCGTGAGAATTCGAGTCGTCCTCAAATACCTCGGCCTCGTGCTGATTGTCCTCGGAGGCACGCTTGTCTTCCCGCTTGCGTGGTCGCTGACGGTGTCGGACGGGGCAGCGACCAGCTTCTTTGTGCCAATCTGCATCGCAGTTCTTGCTGGCGGTGCGCTGTGGCGATTCATTCCGCCGGAGAACCACGGCGTAACGCGTCGTGAGGGACTCGCCCTCGTGACGTTCGCGTGGATCGCAGCCTCGTTGCTGGGAGCCCTTCCGTACACGCTCTCGCATGCGCTCCCTAATTACCTTGATGCCTTTTTCGAGGCGATGTCGGGGTTCACCACGACGGGTGCAACTGTCTTCACGTCGATCGGGGCGCAACCCCAGAGCATCCTCCTGTGGCGCAACTTCTCTCAGTGGTTGGGGGGAATGGGGATTGTGACGTTCTTCGTCGCCCTGTTTCCGATGCTCGGGGTCGGCGCCGCTCACCTCTTTGAGGCGGAGATGCCGGGACCACAGCCGGAGCGGCTGCGGTCCCGCGTGCGCAGTACGGCACAGGCGCTGTGGTTGCTGTACGTGCTCTTCTCGCTGCTTGAGTTTCTGCTCCTCCGCATTGGAGGAGGGCTTCCCGCGTTTGATGCGCTCAATGTCACGTTCGCCACGATGCCGACGGGGGGATTCCTTCATCTGAGCGAGAGCATCGGCGCGTACGGAGACAGTACCTTTGTGACAACCGTTGTCACCGTCTTCATGCTGGCAGCCGGCACAAACTTCGCCCTGTACTACTTCCTCATCTGGCGCGGACAGGCGAAGGCTTTCCTGCACAACCCCGAGTTCCGCCTCTATGCGGGCATATTCGTGGTTGGGTCAATCGTCGTTGCGATAGACCTCGTGCAGGCGGGAAGCATTCCTCTGTCGGAGGCCGCGAGGCAGGCGACTTTCCACGTAGCTTCAATACAGACAACAACCGGGTTCACAATGACCGATTTCGACCTGTGGCCTGCCCTGTCGAAAAGCGTACTGCTTGTGTTGATGCTCGTGGGAGCCTGCGCGGGCTCCACAGGTGGCGCGCTGAAGGTCGTGCGCGTGCTCGTTGTCGCCAAGTACGCCTATCGGCAGGTAGTGATGGCCTTCAGCCCGCGTTCTGTGATGCCGCTGCGAGTGGGAGGAGAGGTGGTTCCGGAGCCGATGGTTGCAGCCATCGTGGGAATGGCAGTCCTCTATGGGGTCGCACTGACCGCCGGATACCTTGTCATGAGCGCACTGGGGCTTGACCCGGTAACTGCCTTCTCGTCTGTTGCGGCCACAATTGGCAATGTTGGCCCTGGCCTGGCCGGAGTCGGTCCGGCGGGCAACTACGCGTTGATACCGGCTGCGGGGAAGCTGATGCTGACGGGGTGCATGCTGGTGGGTAGACTCGAATTCGTTACTGCAATTGCGCTGGTGAGTCCTGCTTTCTGGCGCTGGCGCTGACAAGGGGGCATTGACTTATCTAATGGAAGCATCTAAGATGCTGCGCCGTATGGAAATCGAGAAAGTGCTGGTTCCCGTCAGTGGCAACTGTGTTGATGGCGAAGTGATTCGGCTTGCATGCGAGTTCGCTCAGAAGAGCGGAGCCTCGGTCTGTGCTGTGTATGTGATAGAGGTTGAGAGGAGCCTACCCCTTGATGCTTCATTGGAGCAGAAGACAGCCGAGGCGGAGGAGATTGTCTCTCGCGCTCAGGAATTGGCTCTTGAGTACGGGTATCACATCGACACGGGCCTGCTGCAGGCGCGCGAGGCTGGTCCAGCAATCATCCACGAGGCCGTGGAGGGCCGTGCTGACCTCATCGTCCTGGGAGTCGGCTACCGGCGTCGCCTCGGGGTTTTCGACATGGGTAACACCACGTCGCATGTGCTGAAAGAAGCGCCGTGTCATGTTGTCCTCTACAGAGAACCGGCCGCCCCGGGGAGCGCAGAGTGAATGTCGTAATAATGGGCAGTGGCAGGGTTGCGTCGGAGCTTGCCACGCTGCTTGATGAGGAAGGCCACAAGGTCACAGTGGTCGGGATTCAGCCTGCCGGCTTTGACAACCTGCGCCCCAGCTTCGGCGGCAGGACGATTGTTGGTGATGCAACGGATGAGGGGTTGTTGCAGAAGGCAGGCCTCCGGTCTGCAGATGCGTTCATTGCACTGACACGGGATGACAATCGCAATGCCATGGCTGCGCAGATTGCGAAGCACGTATTCGGCGTGCGCAAAGTCATGTGCCGGATCTACGATCCGCTCCGCGAGGAGTTCTACAAGACCCTCGGGCTGGAAGCTATCAGCCCCATCATGGTGTTTGCCCGACTCGTGAAGGGCCGGCTGGAGGAGTGACCGCGTGTATGTGATTATCGTTGGTGGCGGTGAGGTTGGGTACTACCTCGCCAGGGAGTTCGCCGACGGCGGCCACGAGGTCCTGGTCATTGAACCGGAAAGCAAGCAGAGAGAGCGGATTGAGGGAGAGCTAGGCGACATAACGTTGTGCGGCGAGGGATGTCGCATTCAGTGTCTGGACGAGGCCGGAGTGTCGCGCGCCGATGTGTTTGTCGCAGCAACTGACATTGACGAAGACAACCTCGCTGCCTGTCAGCTTGCCAAACTGAAGTACAAAGTGCCGCGAGTCGTGGCGAAGCTCAACAACCCTCGGAACCGCAACATCTTCAGCAAGCTGGGTATCGAGCACACTGCCGATGTGGCAGCACTCGTGCTTGAGAACCTCAAGGCACGGATTCCCGCATTTTCGTTCGTGCATCTGTTGAGTCTTGAAGATGTGGACCTCGAGGTTATCCAGGTTAGTGTGACCGGCGACTCCCGCCTCAGCGACAGGATGGTGGCCGAAACCCCTCTCTCTCTCCTTGTTCAGTCTGCGTGTCTCGTCCGCGCAGGCAGCCCGCCACAGGTAGTCGACGACACGACTAGGCTGGCGGTGGGCGACAGGCTAATCTGTATGGTGTCTCAGGATAAGACGGACGAGCTTCGTACGGTGGTGGGAGGTGTGGTGGGGCCACAGGACTAGCTCCCGGGAAGAGCTACTGGCCGGTCCCGGGGTTTTCGTGGGTGTCGAGGCGCTGTGTGAGCGCCTTCTTCAGGCTTGAGTACATCGATGGCAGGCTCTCCGACATGACCCGTGTGTCTGCTATGACCGGCATGAAGTTCGTGTCACCGAGCCAGCGTGGCACGATGTGCGTGTGAAGGTGTTGGTCAACTCCAGCGCCGGCAACGCGTCCCAGGTTGAGGCCCACATTGAAGCCATCGGGGTGGGCAACGTCCTTCAGCAGGGCGATTCCCAGCTTCACCAGTTCGAAATGCTCGGCGCTCTCCTGCGGTGTGAGGTCTGCCAGGTCGGCTGTGTGCTTGAAGGGCGCCACCATGAGGTGTCCCCCGCTGTAGGGATAGGCGTTCATTATGATGAAGTTCCATGTGCCTCTGTGCAGGATGAGC
>JAUVYD010000045.1 GCA_030603265.1 Dehalococcoidia bacterium | reverse complement strand
TGTACTCACCGATCGCGCTCGCCAATTTCAATATCCGTTATCCGGTCTTCAACGCGGGTTTCGGCATTGAGCGGATGGCGATGATTCTGAATGAGGCGGATGACATCCGAAAGCTTGTCTTTCCACAGTTCTCCGTTGCCGATTTCTCCGATGAGGACATCGCGCAGTCTCTCTCCTACATATCCTCTCCGAAGACCGAGCGTGGACTGAAGATTGCGAAGGCCATCGAGGGAAGCGCAAGGAAGCACAAGGATGACCTCTCGCCCTGCGAATTCATGGCGTTCAAGGACAGCCATGTGGAAGTGAAGCTGGTCGAGCGTGAAGAAGGCAAGAAGCTGCTCGGGCCGGCCGGATTCAACGAGATATGCGCCGGAGATGGGACCATCTACAGTGACCTCGAGCCCTCGGGCGTCTACACCAACATCAACTACATGCGAGGCATCGCCATGGCCGCCGCGGCCATGGCCGAGGATGCGACGGAGCCGGGCCAACTGCAGGTGAAGATGATCAGGCACCTTTCCGATCTCAACCTTGAGCTGCCCGATGCAGTGAGGCAGCACATAGAACGGCAGCAGAAGAAGATTGGAGTTGGCGGCGCTGTTTTCGTCACCGTAGAGGTGCGGCCTGCGGAGTAGGGGACTGACTGCAATGGAGAACTCATCTGACTTGGACAAACTGGCCAACCTGCAGCGGCCGCACAAAGACATGATAAACATCATGCCTTTGCAGACGGGCAGCATACTGACCCCCGCTGCGCGTCGTGCGCTCGTGGAGTTCGGTGACGGGTATTCGGTCTGCGATTTCTGCCAGGGCCGCCTCGGAGAGATTGCAAATCCTCCCATCAACAAGTTCGTGGGACAGCTGTTGCCCGAGTTCCTTGGTTGCGACCACGCAGTGCTCACGTATGGCGCACGTGATGGGATATTCATGGTCATTCATTCGATGACCAAACCGGGTGATGTGGTGGTTGTCGATGGGAATCGGCACTACAGCACGGCGGTAGCGGCGGAGCGGGCAGGAGTAGAGCTTGCGCCGGTACCGCGCTCGGGCCACCCCGAGTACATCGTGGATGTTGAGGCCTACGCAGAGCTGATTCGAGAGCGGAAGCCGGCGGTTGTGCTGCTGACCTACCCTGACGGCAAGTACGGGAACCTGCCCGATGCAGCCAGGGTCGGCGAGATCGCGGAGGCAGCGGGCGTGCCCTACCTCATCAACGGCGCCTATGCTGTCGGCCGTATGCCTGTCCGGATGGACGCGCTGCATGCTGATTTCCTCGTCGGTAGCGGCCACAAGAGCATGGCATCCGCAGGTCCGTCTGGAGTCCTCGGTCTCAAGGCAAAGTGGCGCGACGTGGTGCTGCGGCTGTCGGCGGAAAGCAAGAAGAAAGAGATTGAGTGCCTTGGCTGCACGCTGCGGGGAGTCCCTCTTGCCACGCTGATGGCCTCGTTTCCCGAGGTTAGCGCGCGCGTCCAGCGATGGGATGAGCAGGTGGCGAAGGCGCAACGCTTCTCGGCCGCGATGGAACAGATGGGGTTCTTGCAGCTTGGCGAGAAGCCGCACCGACACGACCTGATGGCCTTTGAGACTCCCGGCTTCTACGAGATATCGCAGCGAGTCCGCGAGCGCGGGTACTTCCTCTACAAGGAGCTGAAGGAGCGGGGTATCTGGGGCGTGCAGCCCGGTCAGACAAGAGCGCTGAAGATATCGACGTTCGCGGCTACGACTGAGGAACTGGACACCGTCCTGTCTGCGTTCCGCGATATCCTGGCCAACTACAGCTAGCTTCCTGCCAACCACTCCGAGTCGGGGACCAGTGGTGGATGGGCCAGCCACCCGTTCCGAAGTGTCTCCGCCCTTAGTCGCCTCAGGCGTTCCACGCATTCGTCGCAGTGGATATCATCGATGGTCATGAGCACGGCGTCTTCCTGGTTATCGGAGTAGTACCGCGGCCGCCTGCCGGCGATGTAGAAGCCGTGTCGCAGGTACATCGCCTGCGCGCTCTTGTTTCCCTCCCTCACCTCAAGTGTGACTACACGTACGTGCAGCTTGGCCGCCAGGTCGAGAATGGAGACGAGAAGCCCTTGGCCGATGCCTTGCCGCCGGCATGGCTCGCGCACGGCGATTGCGATGACGTGGGCTTCGTCCAGCATGATCCAGAACCCTGCGAATCCGAGCAGAAAATCATCCGACCTGTAGGCGCCGGCGTGTTCTTCGAGATACTGTCGGCTCAGTAAGCGCCTGAACCATGGCTGCCCCATCCTCCTCATCCGTTGAGTCGAGGGCACACAGCCGACGATGTAGTGGGCCATGGAGTTCTCCAGCTCGCGGGCATAGCTCGAGTACGGACGGAACAGGGATTCCGCGGGGAAGGCTTCGTGGTCGATGGCGTATACCTGGGGGATATCCGCTGCCGTCATCGGCCGAAAGAGACAACTTGCGGTCGTCATCCTGTTCGATTGTAGCATGCGAGTTGCCGCCCGCTGTTGCGCCGTGCTGGGCCTGCTGCGATAATTGAGGCACTGTGGAACGTTCGATACGACTGGATGTAGCTCTCGCACCTGACAATCCCTCCCGGCTGCTGCTGCAGAACCCCGTGATGCCGGCCTCGGGAACCTTCGGCTACGGGACCGAGTATAGCGACCTGGTGCACGTCCGGCGCCTTGGAGCCATCGTGACAAAGGGCGTGACTCGTGTCCCCTGGGATGGCAATCCTCAACCGCGTATCTGGGAGACAGCAGCAGGAGTCCTCAATTCCGTGGGACTGGAGAACATCGGGGTTGAGGCTGTCGTGCGCGACAAAGCCCCCCTCTGGGCCACCTGGGATGTACCGGTGATCGTCAATATCGCCGGGCACTCTATCGAGGAGTACGCCGAGGTTGCGGCTATGCTGGATACGGTTGACGGGGTGGCAGGAGTGGAGGTCAACATCAGTTGCCCCAACGTGTCCCGTGGTGGTCTGGAATTCGGCACGAGTCCGGACACGGCGTCCCGTGTGACGGCTGCGGTTCGGGCCGCGACCGGATTGCCGCTCATAGTGAAGCTCAGCCCGAACGTGACTGATATCGCCTCCATTGCGGCGGCGGTCGTGAGTGCGGGGGCCGACGCCGTATGTCTCATCAACACCCTGCGCGGCATGGCCATCGACGTTGAGACCCGCAGGTCGCGGCTTGGGACGCCCTCGGGTGGCCTGTCGGGGCCGGCCATCAAGCCGGTTGCGCTCCACATGGTCCACGCGGTCGCTCACGCCGTCGATGTTCCGGTTGTGGGCTGTGGGGGAATCTCGACTGCGGAGGATGCTGTCGAGTTCATCATGGCCGGTGCTAGCGCTGTGCAGGTCGGAACTGCCACATTCACCAACGCGCGCTCGATGGTAGAGATCGTTGACGGAATCGCTGCCTTCATGGAGCGGCACGGCCTGGCTGACATAGGGGAGTTGAGAGGAGTGGTGTAGCTCGCGGTAGCCTCAATGGCTCCGGCGCAGGCGTCGGTTGGACACAAGAGGGGGTGCGCAACAACTGCTTGTTGCGCACCCCCTTCGCGTCATGTCACGTGGAGGGACTATTTGTCCTTGGGCGGCTGTTGCCGCTCGAGAAACGGCTTGACGAGGTCGATGGGGATGGGGAACAGGATAGTGTTCGTTTTCTCTGTGGCAATCGCGGTCATCGCCTGAAGGTATCTGAGCTGAAGTGCGGCCGGCTCCTTGGAGAGGAGCGCGGCGGCTTGCGCGAGCTTGCCGGCTGCCTGGAACTCACCCTCGGCATGCACAACCTTGGCTCTTCGGTCTCGCTCGGCCTCGGCCTGAGCTGCCATCGAGCGCTGCATGGACTCTGCAAGCTGGACATCCTTCACTTCCACCAGGCTGACCTTGATTCCCCACGGATTGGTCCCCTCGTCCACGATGCTCTGAACACGTTCATTCAGCCGCTCGCGATGGGAGAGCAGTTCGTCCAACTCGGACTGCCCCACGACGCTTCGCAGAGTCGTTTGTGACAGAAGGGAAGTCGCCTTGACATAATCCAGCACCTTCAGGATTGCATCCGCCGGCTCCACAACGCGGAAGTAGATTACTGCATCCACGGAAACCGTCACGTTGTCGAGCGTGATGCACTCCTGCTGCGGAACGTCCATCGTCACCACACGCAGGTCTACCTTGCGCGCGCGTTCGATGAACGGGATGATGATTACGAGTCCCGGCCCCCGGAGTCCAACGAATCGCCCGAGCCTGAAAATGCCTGCCCGCTCGTACTCCTGGACGATCTTGATGGCTGAAGAAAGCACCATCAGGACGACGAGCGCGACAAATGCGTACAGTATCCACCCTAGGTCAATCATCTCTTTCCTCCTTTAGCTGCACCGTGAGTCTGAGTCCCTCGATGCCTGTCACGACCACCTTTGCGCCGGGCTCGAGACCCCGGCCCTTCGACAGCGCCTGCCACAGCTCTCCGCGTACCTGGACGCTGCCCTCAGGGTTCAGGCGCGTACGAACCGTTCCGACCAGGCCGAGAATATCCTCCGTTCCCGCCACCGGCCTGCGCTTCTGGCTGCGAACCACTGCCACCACAGACACAACGAGAAAGGCGACGGTCAACCCCGCCAGCAGGGCCGCGGGGCCTGTGATATCCCAGTCCGCTAGCAACAACATTCGTCTGGTCTCCTCAGGATGTGGGGGGCTTGCGGACGCGCAGCTGCATTCGGTCGACGCTGACAATGGTGACTTCCTCGCCGGGCGCCACGTGCTCGCCTTCCGCCACAGCGCTCCACAGCTCGCCCTCGGCGAGTACGGTGCCCTTGGGAGTCAGGGGCGTTTTGGCAATCGCCCGCCCTCTAATCATGCTCTCAGTGCCGGTGACCTTGGGGCGCCGTTGCCCCCGGATAATGGCGCCGAGTACGAACACGCCAAACGTCGCGGCTCCTGCCGTGACCAGGCCAATCAATCGGGTGTCGACTTCAACGCCTGGAGTCCGACTGAACAATATGATGGACCCGAGCACAAGGGCGGCTACTCCCCCTGCGGTGAGGACGCCAAACGAGGCTGTGAAGTACTCCGCCACAAAGAGCCCCATGGCAAGCAGCATCAGAGCCATGCCTCCCCAGTATGCGTCGAGCACTCCCAGTGAATAGAACGCGAGAATGAGGCAGATGCCACCGACGACTCCAGGCACAATGAGACCGGGACTCGATATCTCCGTAATAAGCCCGATTGTCGCCAGTGTGAAGAGGATGTAAGCCACGTTGGGGTCGGTCACCGTCTGCAGGAACTTCTCGAACGGGGTCATCTCGGCCGTCTCGGCTCTCGCCCCGGCAGTGGCGAGAATGACTGTCCTGCCGCTCGCGAGTGCAACTTCGGTGCCGTCGATCTGCTCGAGAAGGCTCTCAAGCGATTCCGCCCGGAGGTCGATGATGTCGGCCTCCAGGGCTTCCGTATCCGTGAAGGACTTGCTTTCGGTGACCGCCAGTTCGGCCTCTTCCGCGTTCCGGTTCCTGTCCTCGGCGATGGTTCTCATCCACTTCGCTGAGAACTCGGTGATCTTCTTCATGTGGTCTTCAGGTATCTCCTGGTCGCCACCGGCGACCGGATGTGCGGCGCCTATCGTGGTCCCCGGTGTCATGGCCGCGACGTGCGATGCAAGTGTGATGAAGGTCCCGGCCGATGCAGCCCACGCGCCCTTGGGGCTCACGTAGGTGACGACGGGTACATCAGCATTCATGATGCTCGAGACGATGTCCTCGGTTGCGGTGAGGAGGCCTCCAGGAGTGTTGAGTTTGATGACACAGGCGCTTGCGCCGGTATCCTCAGCGAGGGCTATTCCCCTTTCAATATACTGGGCGATGACGGGCACTATGGTGCCGTCCACTTCGATAACCACGACCTTCCGGCTTTCATCGCCTGTGACAGGGCCGGCAAGCGAGATTAGAGCACCAAGCGCTATGAGCGCGAGAGTGACGACTCTGAGTCGTCGAAACATGACTCCTTCCTCCTGATGACGATTATAGATGAATGCCGAGATGGCAACAAACGTATTTCAGCGTATCGTAACTCACAACCGCGGTGGGTTCACTCTGCGTGCAAGCCATGGCTGCGCAGATTGAACGTGTGCTGTCGGTAATGTAGAATCATGCAGGTCTATGACGATGACTGAACCAGTGCTGTCACACCAGAAATGCAGGGGCATGCGTGACTTGTTGCCTGCAGACATGACTCGCTTCCGCCGCGTCGAAAGCGCCTTCAGAGCGGGCTGTCTCGCGTACGGCTACGAAGAGGTCAAGCCGCCCACCATCGAATACCTGCAGTTGTTCACTGCTCTCGGTACGCTGACGCCCGGCATGGTGAGGAGGGTGTATTCCTTCCTCGACTGGGATGGATGGAGCGGAGAGCGTGTGGTGCTGCGTCCCGATAGCACCATCCCGGTTGCGCGGCTGTATGTGGAGAACCTGTCTCCGCGTGTGCCGGTCAGGCTGTCATATGTAACCAACAGCTTTGTTTTCGAGCAGACCGGCAACAAGAAACGCGAGCGATGGCAATGCGGCGCCGAGTTCATCGGCGGGGCGCCTGTTGTTGCCGAGGTCGAGATTGTGCAACTTGCACGGGATGTTGTTGCGCGTCTCGGACTTGACGGTGTTCGACTGCAGATATGTCACGCCGGCCTGCTGCAGGCGCTCATCGACGAACTTGGCCTTGCTGCGGCCGAGAAGGAGCGACTGGTAGAGACTGCGCTCGATGGAGACTGGCGAGGGCTTTTCGAGGCGCTATCCGTTGTCGGACAGACCAAACGCTATCTGCTTCCTCTTATCGAGTTGAAGGGCGACTCCGTCGGCTATCTCGAGAATATTCGCGCGCTGTCCTCGTCTGCGAGAGAACCTTTCCGTCAGGCGCTGGACAGGTTTATTGAAGTGGCACGCCTGCTCGACGAACTTGAGTGTGGCTACCAAATTGACATCATGGCTGTCAGAGGCTTCGAGTACTACACTGGTATCTGCTTCCAGCTTCTCACCGGGGACGGAGAGAAGGCTGGCGGCGGTGGCCGGTACGATAATCTCATTCCCATGATGGGTGGCCCGGACATTCCCGCGTGCGGGTTTGCTCTGTACGTTGACCAGATCATGGACCTGCTGGCCGAGGAGGAGTCCTCCGGGGCCGCTGTCGCCGTTGTCTGCGACGAGAACTCACCGGAAGCTCTGAGGCTCGCCCTTGATGTCGCGGGGGCTATCCGTATAGCGGGTGGTGCAGTTGCCGTCGGTATCTGCCGTGGCAGCGACTTCCTCGACCGGTTCCGCTGGATTGTCCGAGTCGTACCGCAGGCTCCCGGCACCGTGGAGTTGACGGACTGCAAAACCAAGGAGAAGGCAGCGTGCTCGGTCACTGAGGTGATCGAGAAGCTTGTCTCCTAGGGCTTGACAGTGGAGGCCACCAGTCCCCGCACCATCCGATTCGCTCTTCCGAAGGGAAGATTCATTACTCCTACATCTGAACTGCTGGCGAACAGCGGTGTGGCATTCGAAGACTACAACTCGAAAACCCGACAGTATCGTGTCTGGTCTTCCCGCTTTGACTACCTGTCCGCCAAGATACTGCAGGAGAAGGACATCTCCGTGCATGTGTCGGTGGGCAACTACGACCTGGGCATCTGCGGTGCAGACTGGGTGAGGGAATTGAAGGCGCGGTATCCGGCTGCGGCGCTTGTGGAGATAGCGCCGCTGAAATATCGCGATGGCGCCGTGTACCTCGCGGCAAGCCGCTACTCGAGCCTCTGCTCAATGGATGCCGTAAGCGCATCAGAAAGCACTCTTCACATTGTCTCCGAGTACCCGAACGTGGCGACTATGCTCGCCGCAGAGCTCCGGCTTAGACGCTTCCGCGTCTTCCCGGTCTGGGGCGCGGCCGGCGCCTACCCACCCGAAAGCGCCGACCTTGTTGTCATGTGGGCGCGGAACGAGCGAGACCTGTTCTCCCAAGGGCTCGTGCCACTCAAGAAGCTATTCGAAGTCAATGCCGTCCTCGTGGCGAATTCCGATTCGCTCTCGCGGAAAGACATGAGCGACATACTCGCCTGCTTCGACGGCACATTTGAAAAACACGTTGTCGGCTCCGGCACCGATGAGACAGAGTGCCAGATGCAGGTTCCGAATGAGACACTTGCGCGCTGGCAAGCCCGCGAGCTTCGCCTTGCGCTGCCGGACGGCCATCAGAAGACACCGGCAGTCGAGCTCCTGGAGCGCGCTGGACTCGATGTGCCGGGGTACGCGGGCAAGACTACAGAGAGGCGGCTGCTTGCCGGCCCGCACTGGCTCGCTGTCAAGGTCGTTCGGCCACAGGATATGCCCCTCCAGGTGGCCTGTGGCCATTTCGATGTGGCGATAACCGGTCAGGACTGGCTGCGGGAGCACCTGTCTTGCTTTCCGGGAAGCCCGGTCAAGGAACTGGTTGACCTCGGGTTCGGCAAGGTGAGAGTGGTTGCCGCCCTGAGTGAGGACATCCCTGTGAGCAGCACTGACGACTTACGGGACTTCGTGGCCCGCGGTGGTCTGAGACCACTCCGGGTGGCATCCGAGTATACGAATATCGCCGACAAGTACCTCCGGGAC
>JAUVYD010000215.1 GCA_030603265.1 Dehalococcoidia bacterium | reverse complement strand
TTTTCACGCTTGAACCGGACTCCTACATTGGGGTGAATCTATACATGCCGGCAGAGGGGTGCTTTCGGGTGGTTGGCCTTTTCGGGTTCGGCCATCGAATGGTCTCCGGGCTTCGCGTTCTGGGGATAGACCCCAGAAGGCTGCGATTCAGTGGAAAGCTTAGCGAGGAGCGCCGGGCACACTACACAAGTGGCCGTCTTGAACGCGTGGAGGGCGGCCTCTACGAACTCTTCTCGGGGCAGATACCGCGAGCTGCGTGTACGACCTTCGCTTCGACTATGGGCATTGTCGAGATTTACCACGTCGGGTTCGCCATCGACGATGTCCCGTATGGGGGCATCACCATCATGCTCCGGCACAAAGACGGAATTCGCCACACCGAGACTATCGAGTCGCTGGCCAGCCACGCGGGACTCGTCATACGGCAGAAACGTGCGGACGACACACTGCGAGAGAGCGAGGAGCGCTACCGAATACTCTTCGAGCAGAGCAAGGACGCCATCTACATTGTGGCGCCTGACGGCACCGGTGTCGAGGCGAACCAGGCGTGGCTCGACCTCTTTCGCTATTCCCGCGATGAGTTGGCGGTCTTCAATGCGGTTGAGGCATACGCGAATCCGGAGGACCGCAACGACTTCCTGCGCAGGATGGCCGAGAGTGGATTCGTTGAAGATGAAGTGTCTTTCAAGAAGAAGGACGGCACAGTGTTCGATTGCCAGCGGACTGTGGTGGCGCGGACGAACGAGGGCGGGAATACGGTTGCCTACCAGGGCATGCTCCGTGACATCACCGGGCGGAAGAAGGCGCAGGAGGAACTGCGCAGCAGCGAGGAGCGCTATCGCCTGGTCGCAGACAACACCCTGGACGTCATCTGGACGGTGGGGCTGGACCTGGTTTTCACCTACGTGAATCCTGCCAGCTATGCGCTGACGGGATACACAGCCGAGGAATTGGTAGGCAGCTGTCAGGCGGACTATTGTACGCCTGAAGCGCTACAGCGTATGACGAACGCCCTCTCCCTTGGGATGGGGAACCTCGATGCGGCCCCTCGCATGGTCTTCGAGACCGCGATTCTTCACAAGAACGGCGCCGAAATCCCCGTTGAGATTGTTGGGACAGTTCTCACCGATGATGCCGGCAGGCCGATAGGGCTGCAGGGGGCGACTCGCGACATCACCGAGCGGAAGAAGGCGCTGGAGCAGGTGGCGGCGAGCCACGGGCGACTTGAACATATGCTCCATGGAATGATCCATGTCATCGAACTGATGACCGAGACGAGAGACGCCTATACCTCTGGGCATCAGACACGGGTCGCGGAGTTGTCAACGGCGATTGCCCGGCAGATGGGTCTGCCGGAAGAAACGTGTGTCTCGCTGGTTGACATGGCGGCGCGCATCCATGACATCGGCAAGACAGCGGTGCCGCCCGAGATACTGTCCAGGCCAAGGAAGCTCACTGACTCCGAATTCGCGCTCATCAAGATACATCCGCAGGCCGGCTACGATATTCTTAAGAGCGCCGAGTTGCCGTACCCCGTGGCGGAGGCGGTGCTGCAGCATCACGAGAGGTTGGACGGTTCCGGCTATCCGCAGGGCCTTTCCGGCGATGACATCCTCCCCGAGGCCAGAATACTGGCGGTTGCCGATGTAGTCGAGGCCATGTCTTCTCACCGCCCCTACCGCCCCGCGCTGGGCATCGAGGCAGCCCTGGAGGAGGTGTCCAGCGGCAGTGGCATCCGCTACGACGCCGATGTGGTAGCCGCCTGTCTGGCCGTCTTCCGACAGGAGGGATTCACGTTCTCATCCTGAGCAGGACATGACGGTAATGCGCATCAGATGACAATTCGGCAATAGTGCAGCATGTGTCTCTGGCGCAATGAAGCAGAGCAGGGCGAGAAGGACGGAGCGCCGCTTAGTCGCGAAACAGAGGAATGATATCGGCCGGTTTCTCAACCAGGAGTTTGGCCCCATTCGAGAGGAGCTCGTCCGCTGTGCGAAAGCCCCACAGTACTCCGACCGCGTATAGGCCGGCTGCCGTCGCGGTCTGCATATCGACACCGGAGTCGCCGAGGTAGAGGCATTCGGCGGGCTGGATGCCCATTCCTTTCAGGATGTGCAGGGCTCCCGCAGGGTCCGGCTTCCTCGGAGTGGACGGCGATTCTCCGAGGACGAACTCGAAGGACCAATCCGGCAGTAGTGCGGATACCATCGCCTGAGTGTAGTCATGTGGCTTGTTCGACAGTATGGCCATTCGCACGCCGCGTGCCGTGAGAGTATCGAGCAGCTCCGGGATGCCCTCATACGGGTGCGAGTGGTCCATATAGCGCTTTTCGTACTCCTCGCCGATGTGGGCGATTAGAGCGTCGAGGGTGGCTTCCCCCCGGCGGTCCTCCGGGAGTGCCTGCAGCGCCAGGGCGCGTCTGCCGTCGCCGACGAAGTATTTGTAGGTTTCAACTTCGTGCTGTGGCAGTGCAAGTCGGGCCAGGGCGGCGTTGACTGCATCAGCCAGGTCTTCCAGTGTGTTCAGTAGTGTCCCGTCGAGGTCGGATAGCAGAGCGCGATATTTCACTCGCAAATGATAGCAGCAAAGCTACGGCTCAGGCGACTGCCCACGCCGGGGATGGGCGGGTGGCCTATCCGTAGGGGCACGTTGCATGTGCCCGGTGGAGACGGGTAGTGATTCGCAATGTAGGGGTCGTTCGCGAACGACCCGGTGGGTGCGGGACGTGATTCGGTACGTAGGGGCAGGGTCCCATCCCTGCCCGTCGTAATTGGGGTGGCGTGGTGGTTCGTGACGTAGATACCGTCTTGCATGTCAAGCTGCTATAGCTATGGCAGGGTCGAATGGTCTTCCGTTCTTGAGCACTCCGAAGATGATGTGAACGAGTTTACGCATGGCCGCGCCCACGATGACCATGTTGCATTTGCCATATCCTTTGAGCCGTTCGCGCAGCGCCGCCACCACGGGGTTGTGCTTCATCGCCACCAACGCGGGCATGTACAGTCCCTTCCTGATGCGAGATGAGCCGGTCTTGGACAGCCTGCTCTTGCCCCGCACCGATGAGCCGGACAGGCGATGCCGTGGCGTCAGTCCGCAGAATGACGCCATG
>JAUVYD010000174.1 GCA_030603265.1 Dehalococcoidia bacterium | reverse complement strand
GTGAGGTTCTATGAACCCCGTGGACAGCCGGAAATCAGCCTCTACCACTAGCGGGTTGATGTCTACCGGCGCGCCACGGGAAGTTACGCCGATGTTCACGACTTTCGAGGGGTCATGGTTGACAACCCGGTACTGTGTCACGATGTCATCGCCGAGGAGGCGGCGCAGTTCTTCCTCTCCGAGAGCGGGATGAAGGCCGAGCGCCACGATGATGGTGATCTGCTCTCTCGGAACAACGCGCTCCAGTTCCTCAAGAATCGGCGGGAGGAGCCGGTCGTCAGGGCAGGCGCGGGTGTTGTCCGTGACTATGACGACCACGTTGTGCTGCGGTTGCACCGCAGCGGCAAGAGGCTTCTGACCGATGGGGTTGCGCAGAGCATCACGCACTGCGCCTCGCTCATCGGCGATACCGGCCACATGGTGGGGCTCGAGCACGAAGGCAAGATTGCGCTCGGGCACCCTCACCCTCACGGTCGATGAGCCGTACGGCAGCTCAAACTCGACATGCATAGAACGTCACCTGATTGCCGAGCCGGGATTCAGTATGTTGTTGGGGTCAAATACCTTCTTGATGCCCCTCATCAGTTCTTCGGATTTCGGGTCCATCATGAGGCCCAGATACTGCAGGCGAATCTTGCCGACACCGTGCTCTCCCGTAATGACGCCGCCCAGCGCAATAGCTGCCTCGTAGATCTCCTTCTTCACGGCCTCCGCTGTGCCACGCTCGATGAGTTCTTTCAGCATGTACGGGTGGAAGTTGCCATCCCCCGCATGTGCGATAGTCATGATCTTGGTGTCGTACTTGTCCGCAATCGCGTCGAGCGCGTCCAGCATCCTTCCCAGGCTGGCCGGTGGCACGGTGACGTCCGAGTCGCCCGCGATTAGAGGTTTCATGGCGGAGTAGATCTCACTGCGTATCTTGAGAATCTCGGCCTGCTCTTCGCGCCTCTCGGCGATGAGCACGTCGATGGCGCCGTGCTCCTGGCACACGTCGGATATCTTCTCGCACTGGAAGTAGACATCATCCTCGTTGGAACCGGCGAGAATCACTATCAGGTGTGAAGTGCCCTTCTCAGCAGGCCACTTCATGCCCAGGTTGTCGGCAGAGAGAAGGATAACGTCATGGTCGACGTACTCAATGGCCATGGGAATGACACCGCTCTGCAGTATCTTCGGCACCGTGTTGATGGCGGCATGCCTGTCGTCGAAGGAGACCACGAGCGTCGCCGTCCCCGCGAACTTGGGGTATAGCCGCAGGACGGCCTTCGTGATGATTCCAAGTATGCCCTCGCTGTCGATGAGAAGGTGCATCAGGTCGAGACCAGTGTTGTTCTTGAGGAGCTTGCCCCCCATCGTCACAATCTCGCCCGTGGGCATGACGACTTCGAGCCCCTTCACGTAGTTGCGCACGACGCCGTACTTCACCGCCCGGGTTCCGCCGGCGTTGCAGGCAATCAGCCCGCCCACCTGTGCGCCTTCGTCACCCGGGTGCGGAGGAAACAGCAGATTGGCGTCTTCCACAGCGGCGAGCAGGCCGGCCAGCGTCACTCCGGCCTGTGCAGTGACCATCAGGTTCTCCCTGTCCACCTCTTCGACCTTGTCAAAGCGCTCCATGGAGAGGACTATTCCGTCCTGCGTCGGCATCGCGCCGCAGCAGAGGCCTGTCCCCGCGCCACGTGGGTAGACCGGCGTCTTGTCGCGGTTGGCCAGCTTGAGAATCTCCGATATCTCCTGGGCCGTGCAGGGCTTGACGACCACGACGTGCTCAGCCGGGGTAAGCCGCTGATAGGGTGTCGTCTCATCGTAGAGGTAGGTCTCCATCCGCTCACGTTCGGTGATGACCCAGTCAGCACCGACTATTGCCTTCAGTCCTTCAACATCAGTCATGGTTCTTCTGTCCTCCTCGCTCGTTTCCTTGTTGTCTCTTCGGCCTTGCCGGACGGCTCGGCTATCACTTGATGGCAGAGTCCGGACTCAGTACGTTGTTCGGGTCAAACAGCTGCTTGAGACCTCGCATGAGATCGAGGGATTTCGCATCGAGGCACATCTCGAGTTCCTGTAGCTTCGTTTTCCCGATGCCATGCTCGCCGCTGATGACACCACCCATCTTCACTGCCCTGGCGTAGATTCTCCGCTTCACTTCTTTCTCGACCCCCCTCTCCTTCAGCTCAAGCATGAGGTGTGGGTGGAAGTTGCCGTCGCCCGCATGGGCAACCATGGGAATCTTCGTCTCGTATTCTGCGGCCAGCCGGTCGATCTCATCCATCAGGTCACCGATGGCGGCAGGAGGCACCGTCACGTCCAGAATCTCAGCGGTCCCCGCCTTGTACGTCATGCTGGTCTCGCTCCTGACATGCAGGATGTGTGCCTGCTCCTCCCTGCTTTCGGCCATCAGGGTGTCGACAGAGCCGTTCTTCTCACATATCTCCGAGATCTTCTCGCACTGCTCGTACACATCGTCCTGGTTCGTTCCAGTCACGATGATGATGAGGTGCGCAATGCCCTTCGTAGCCGGCCACGTCGTGCCCAGATATCTGGCAGTGGCGTCCATGAGGTCACGGTCCACGTATTCCACCGCCATCGGGATTACACCGCTCTGCAGTATCTTCGGCACGCTGCGCATGGCTGCATGACGGTCATCGAATGAAATCACGAGTGTAGCGGGACCCGCAAACTTCGGATACAGACGCAGTATGGCCTTGGTGATGATTGCAAGTATGCCCTCACTGTCTATTATCAGTTGCATAAGGTCCAGCCCCGTGTTGTTCTTCAGCAGTTTGCCGCCCATGGTGACGATTTCGCCCGTGGGAAGTACGACTTCGAGTCCCTTCACATAGTTGCGCACAACTCCATATTTCACAGCCCTGGTACCACCAGCATTGCAGGCGATAAGACCTCCGACCTGGGCGCCCTCGTCTCCTGGATGTGGCGGGAAGAGCAGGTCCGCCGATTCGACGGACTGCAGCAGTTGGGACAGCGTGACGCCGGCCTGTACGACAGCCATCAGGTTCTCCCTGTCGATCTCCTCTACCTTGTCCAGGCGCTCAAGTGACAGAACGACGCCGTCGCGTGTCGGTATGGCGCCGGCGCAGACTCCAGTGCCGCCTCCGCGAGGATACACTGGGAAGCCTTCCTCGTTCGCCAGCCGCATCACCTGCGAGATCTCCTGCGCATCCGCCGGTTTCACGACAACCACGTTCTCTGCCGGCGTCATGATGAGACCCGTGTATGTCTCGTCAATCAGGTAGCTCTCCATCTGCTGGCGATCTGTGACAACCCAGTCTTCCCCCACGATCAACTTCAGCTTCGCCATATCGAACATCTGGTCAGCTCACTCCTTGCGGCCATCTCAAATGGTCGGTCCAACCGTGTAGATGTTACAGTTGACGCCCGACCCGTCGTAGTCAAGTATCTCTGCCTTGACCTCCTCGCCCGAGAAGACCTGCAGAACATTCTCATACACACGGTTGCCTGCCTGCTCTACGGTCTCACCACCCATCACTATTCCGCTTACATCAATGTCGATGTACTCGGCCAGACGCCTGCACGTGAGCTCATTCCCCGATATCTTGATTACCGGACTTAGCGGAAAGCCCTGCGGGGCGCCGATCCCTGTTGAGAACAGCACCACCTGGCAGCCCGCGGAAGCCAGTCCCGTCAGGAATTCCATCTCACGCCCCGGCGAGTCCATGAAATAGAGGCCCGGACCATCGGGACGCTGACCGTATCCTACGACGCCGTCTATGGGCAGTGTCCCGGACTTCACTATCGCCCCCAGAGACTTCTCTTCGATAGTAGTCAATCCACCTCGGATATTCCCTTCGGTAGGCTGGCCACCACGCATGTCCACGCCCATGGCGTTGACGCGATGCTCCATGGCTGCCACACATCCCAGCAACTTG
>JAUVYD010000220.1 GCA_030603265.1 Dehalococcoidia bacterium | reverse complement strand
CCGCTCACAGATTGTCGAAGCAGGCGCCCCCTGTCATCTCGGACTCCTCGAGGCAGCAACACCATACTTCCTTGCATCGCTTCAGGACGACCTCAGGCGCCCCCTTTCCCTCATCGTCGCCGACCCCGAGCGGGCCGCAATCCTGCACGAGGAGCTGCAGAACTGGACAACCTCCGGCACGACCGTCAGGCGACTCATTGAGCCTGATTTTCCGTACGCAGGCACAGGAGCAGGTTCAAGTGAATCATCTCTGGCACGGGCCGAGCTTGCAGGTCTTCTTGCCCTCCAACGCTCATCCCATCCTGACCTCATAGTCGTGAGTTCCGTTCTCGGCACGATGGGGGCGATGCCGGCTGTCGCCGACTTCGCTTCCGCTACCATCCATCTCCAACGCGGAATGGCGCTCGCACCGATGCGTCTCCTCGAGCAGCTCCAACGGATGGGCTACGAACACGTGGAGCAGGTCTCAAGCGGGGGCGAAATGAGTCGGCGCGGTGGCATTGTTGACGTCTTCTCACCCGCACAGGCGGAACCCGTACGCATCGAGTTCGTGGGGGACGAGGTCGACACCCTCCGCTTCTTCGATCCCCTGACCCAACTCACACGAGCGCCAGTCGACAGTGCCCTCGCGACGCCCACGAACGGAATCGGCGGGCCCTCGTGTGTGCTCGACTATCTCGCTCCCAACTCAATCGTCGTCCTTGAAGACCCTCCCGCTCTCCGGCTGAGAGCCCTGCGCCTTCAGGCCGAGATGACCGAGTATCTCTCGGGAGCCGACAAGTCCGGTGGCCACATCGACCAGTTACAGACCGGATACGTGGAATGGAGCGACATCGAACGACGGCTCTCCATAATACAACAGCTCGTTGTTTCTCCCTGGTCTGACTCGACGCTCGACGGCCGACCTTCCATGTTCTCGCCGTCCACTTCATACGCACAGCACACCACTGCTCTAATCGGCGAGATGCCCGGAATGCTCCGCAAAGGGCAACGCGTCGTGCTAATCACACAACAGGCGCGACGGCTGAGCGAACTCTTCGAAGGGGCCGGGCTGCCCGTGCCTACGAGCGATGACATTGAGGCAGTACCGGTCGCAGGCTCACTCTCCCTGCTCCAGGGCTCTCTGCCCCGGGGCTGGTCTCTCCCCGGGCGGATTCTGCTACTCACGGACACGGAGCTTTTTGGCTTCGTCAAACACGCAAGACGGCCATCAAGGGCACGGACACGCTCGAAAACACCTGCTCTCTCGTTTCGCCCGGGAGACCTTGTTGTTCACGTGGACCATGGAATCGGTCGCTTCGTCGGCCTCACCAGCCTCAGCACAGGCGGTATGGAGCGCGAGTACCTTGAGGTCACCTACCTCAATAGCGACACGCTCTACGTGCCGACCGACCAGATACATCGCGTCACCCGCTATGTCGGTGGCGGCGAGAATGCGCCCCGGCTCAGCCGGCTTGGTTCGACGGAATGGGAGACAACGAAACACCGTGTCCGCCAATCAACGAAAGCACTCGCGCACGAACTCATCAAACTGTACGCACAGAGACAGCTCGCCCCCGGCCACGCGTATTCTTCGGATACGCTCTGGCAGCAGGAACTCGAGGCCTCGTTTCCCTACGTCGAGACCCCGGACCAGCTCGACGCCATATCGGCTGTGAAAGAAGACATGGAGAGCAGCCGGCCGATGGACCGCATCATTTGCGGGGATGTCGGCTATGGCAAGACTGAAGTCGCGCTGCGGGCGACATTCAAGGCGGTGATGGACGGAAAACAGGTGGCCGTGCTCACCCCCACGACCGTTCTCGCGCAGCAGCACTTCACCACCTTCTCAGAAAGGATGGGGGCATTCCCCACCAGCACGGAAGTCCTGAGTCGATTCACCCCACATGACCGCGAGGCGGAGATTGTCGCCGGACTTGCCGCAGGCAGCGTCGATGTCTGCATCGGCACCCACAGGCTTCTCCAGAAGGACATCAGGTTCAAGGACCTCGGACTCCTGATTATCGACGAGGAGCAAAGGTTCGGCGTCATGCAGAAGGAAGCACTCAGAGCATTGCGCTCAGGTCTTGACACTCTCACACTCAGTGCCACGCCCATCCCCAGGACGCTTCACATGGCCCTTGCGGGCATACGCGACATGAGCACGATGGACACGCCGCCGGAGGATAGACTCGCCGTCCGCACACATGTCGGCCCGTACGATACGGCTCTGGTGCGGCAGGCAATACTCAGAGAACTCGAGAGAAACGGCCAGACGTTCTTCGTGCACAACCGAATCGACAGCATCCTCGCAGTCGTTCAAGTCCTTGAACAGCTTGTGCCGGAGGCACGGTTCGCTATGGCGCACGGCCGGATGTCCGAAGACCGCCTCGAGAGCACGATGACCGCGTTCACCGCAGGCGAGATAGACGTCCTCGTTGCAACCACTATCGTCCAGCTCGGCCTCGATATGCCCAACACAAACACTCTGCTCGTGAATCGGGCTGACCGACTCGGACTCACACAGCTCTATCAACTGAGGGGGCGCGTCGGGAGAGGGCGCAACCAGGCATACGCGTGTTTCTTCCACGACCGCCACAGGGAACTCACCCCTCAGGCGAGAAGACGCCTTCGAACCATCTTCGAGGCCAACGAGTTGGGCGCCGGGCTCGAAATCGCCATGCGAGACCTCGAGATTCGCGGGGCAGGGAGCCTCCTGGGCACAGGTCAGAGCGGACACATGGCGGCCGTTGGATTCGAACTCTACTGTCGCATCCTGGCAGAGGAAGTCGAACTTCTCCAACCAGGCGCGCCCATTGCAACCGAGCTGACGCCCAAACAGCCCCCACCTGCGCTCGACCTGCCCGTGTCAGCCTACATACCTGACGACTACATCACGAGTTCGGCCACCCGCATCGTGTTCTACAGGAAACTCGCAGACGCGGCGACGCCAGGCGACCTTGACGGCATCGCCGACGAACTGAAAGACAGGTTCGGCCCACTCTCCACACCACTCAAAGACCTGCTCTTCGTTGCCAGGGTGCGCCTTCTCGC
>JAUVYD010000066.1 GCA_030603265.1 Dehalococcoidia bacterium | reverse complement strand
GCCCGGCATGTCCGTACCCGAACGCCTCATGATACTCGTCAGGGAGGTCAGGAGAAACCCGCAAACCAAACGGCCTATCATCATCAGCGCCGCGGCTGTCGGCGCAATCGCCCTCATCATACTCGGCCTTGTGGTGGTCTCGGGTCTGCGCAACAACGCCGGCGATACGTCAAGTCTGCTTGGAAGAGGCGAGGTGCTGGTGCCGGTGCTCATCGATGGAGCTGTGGACGCAGGCGCGATTGAACTGACAATCGAGTACGACGGCGAGATACTGACCGCGCGTGACCTGATCTCCGGTGAATTGGCGCGAGGAGCCGACGTCGACTATGACGTGACAACTGACGGCACGGTCACCCTGGCGGTAGCCAATAGCGGAGGGATCTCCGGCTCAGGCAAACTTGTGCTCATCTTCTTCCGGACCGACCACATAGTCGTTGACCCCGTCGCCCTCACTGTTTCGCATGCGGCGGTGCACGGTCTTGAGGGAAACGGCGAACTTCCGGTTGAGAGCGAAGACGGCTGGGTGGACACGAACAACATGACCTGCTACGCGCCGGTGCTGCACCTGTCGTAGGCCGAAAGGAGCACCTGCTTCAGGAGAGGTCCACCCCTGGCAAGGGTGTCGTCTGGTCCGACGCCAGCCCGCCGCGCGCAAATGCGATTCCGATACCCAGGAATATGAGTATCGCGCCCAGGACCTCCAGCACGGTTGGCGGCTCCCCGAGGACAATGAAGGCAAGCGCCGAGGCCCCCACCGGCTCCCCGAGTACCGCGACGGTCACCATCGTCGCCGGCAGGAAACGGAGAGCCCAGTTCAGTGACATGTGCCCCAGCAGCTGAGGCACCAGCGCGAGGAGTACCACCATCGCATAGGTCATTGGCGAGTACCCTGAGAAAGGGATGCGCCACGCGCACATGGCTCCGAGCAAGAGGACTGCGGCGGTGGAGAAGACTACCGTCGAATACGCAAGAAGGCTCGCTCGGCGGCGAACCCGGCGGCCGATCAGCAGGTAGGCTGCCATCGCCAGGGCGGCGAGAAGCGCCAACACGTTCCCGGAGAGGGCGTCGCCGCCAATGCTCCATCCACCGTACCCTATGAGCAGAGCGCCGGCGGCACAGACCGCTATGCCCAGGAACGTCTCACGCCTCAACCTCTCCTTGAACAGCACATAGGAGGCCGCGGCCACAAACACAGGGCTGGCCGTCACGAGGACGACCGAGCTGGCAACAGTGGTGCGTGAGAGCGATGCAATCCAGAGGGCGAAATGGAGAGCAAGGAAGCCTCCGGCGGGCAGAACCCAGCGCCATTCCTCCCGGATGAGATTGAGAACCTCACCCCGGGACCGGGCGAGACCATACGGCAGCAGCACCAGGGAGGCAATGAGCAACCTGTACGCTGCAATCGCCACGGGGGGCGCCTCCGCGAGCCTGACGAGTACCGCCGCGCATGATATGGCGACTACGCCAAGAGCGAGTACGACTATCTGCATGGACACGGCACGTTACCAACCAGGGGCGATAGTACTACACGCGGCACCCGAACAGCGAGTAAGATGCGCACCGGCTCGGGAGCGCGGCTAGGAGGCGTCCGCCTCGCAATGGTCCTCCGACCGCGGCCCCTGGAATTCCCTGAGTTTCGAGGCCATGCCCTGGAGTTGCCTGACGACGCGATAGTTGACCGTCCTGGCAGCATAGCTGCCATCTCTTCGCTTCTTTCCAGCGGGCGTACCGCTGAGTATCTCGATGCCCTCGTCCACGGAGTCCACGGCGTACACGTGGAACTCACCCTCCCGGACAGCCTCCACCACCTCCTCACGAAGCATCAGATTGCGCAGATTCCTTCGAGGAATCATCACTCCCTGTGTCCCCGTAAGACCTCTTGACCGGCACACGCGGAAGAAGCCCTCAATCTTCTGGTTCACACCACCGATAGGCTGGACCTCCCCCTTCTGGTTGACCGAACCGGTGACCGCTATGTCCTGCCGGAGGGGCAGCTCGGCGAGACTCGACAGCAGTGCGTACAGCTCGGCGCTGGAGGCACTGTCGCCGTCCACACCGCCATACGATTGCTCAAAGCACACACTCGCTGAGAGAGACAGGGGGTGGTCCTGAGCGAACTTCCATCCGACATAGCCGCTCAGAATGAGCACTCCCTTGTCATGAGTACTCCCGCTCAGGTTTGCCTCTCTCTCGATATTGATGACGCCATCCCGTCCAAGGAACGTCTTGCACGTGATACGGGACGGCTTGCCGAACATTATGTCGCCTAAACTATAAACACTGAGCCCGTTCACCTGTCCGACCACGGCCCCGTCCGTGTCAATCAGGATAGTACCGTCCGCAATCATCTCGTTGAGGCGTTCGTCGGGCAGATCGTGTCTGAAGCGCCTCTCCTCGATCGCCTTGCGGACCTCGTCCTCGCCGACAAGTTTCGCTCCATCCCTGCGCGCCCAGTACTCCGCTTCCTCGACGAGTTCCTTGATGAAGGCGAAGCGTGACGAGAGCTTTTCCCGGTCCGCCACCATCCGCGCGGCGTACTCCATGACCTTGGCCACACCCGCCCTGTCGAAATGACGCAGCTCACACTCTCTGCAACAACCGGCGATGAACGCGGCAAATGCAAGCATGTTCTCGGGTGTTCGTGACAACTCGTAGCTGAAATCGGCCTTGACCTTGAATATCTCCCAGAAATCCTCGTCGTACGTCGAGAGGAGGTGGTACAGCGATGTGTCGCCTATGAGTATCACTTTCACGCCCATCGGACCGGGCAGCGGGCGAAGGCCCTGAGGTGCAATCAAACCCATCTGCTCGAAAGGCTCCTCGATGCCAAGCTCCTTCGTCTTGAGAGCACGTTTCAGAGTCGGCCACACAGCGGCGTTGCCCAGCACATCGGGCGCGCTCAGGAGCAGATATCCCCCGTTGGCAAGGTGCAGCGCGCCGGGCTTGAGCATCATGTGGTCGCTCACGTAGCCACCAAGTATGAAGCGTCGCTCAATCCTGCCGAAAAGGTTCACATAGTTGGGGTTCGTTTCCGTGATAATCGGAGGCCCCACAGTGGCTCCGTTGTCCACGAAGACGTTGACCTGGAACGGCACAAACGGATCGGGCGCGTACTGGGGCTGGCCTGTGGGCAACACGAGCCCCGCTTCGGGCTTATCCTCCTGCTGCGCCTTGAAGATGTCAACCTTATCCAGCGTGTAGGACTTCAGGTCTACCAGGTACTGAATGATATCCGCGGAATCGGAGTATTTGCTTGTGACCTTCTCGAAGAGGCGTGAGATGGCGAACTCGGCAACACCGCGGTCGGACTCCTGGAGCTTCTCCACCATCTCTCGCTCGAGCTCCTGGGCGTCCTCAAACACAGCTTCCAGATTCTTCCGAAGCTCGTTGCGCGCCTCCTCAAACGCCTTCTGCTCTCCCTGCTCCAGCGACACGAACTCCTCTTGAGACAGGGCCTTGCCGTCCTTCAACGGAACGAGAGCAGCCCCGGCCTGGGTCATCTGGATGAGGAAGCCCTTCTTCTGGGCTTCCGTGCGCAGCTCGCCGAATCTCTCCTGCTGCCTGGCCTGCCCCTCCTCGACTATCGCTTTCCTCCCGGCCTTGTAGTCCTCACTGGAAAACGCCTTCGCGAGGTCCCTCTTCAGGCGCTGCAGGAGCCCGCCGATGCTGTCTCTGAACTCGCGTCCCGTGCCTGGCGGCAACTCGACCATACGCGGACGGTCCACATGTGCGAAGTTGTAGATGTAGCACCAGTCGCTGACATGGTAGGTCTCCCCACGCTCTTCCCTCTCAAGGATCAGCTTCTGAATGTAGGTCTTGGCGACCGACGTTTTGCCCGTGCCGGTCAAGCCCGAGAGGTAGATGTTGTAGCCATCGCGCTCCATGGACAGTCCGAACTCTATGGCCCGTATTGCCCTGTCCTGCCCGATGAATTCATGCAGAGGAGCGAGGTCTTCGGTGCAGTCGAAGTCGAATTGGGACGGATCGCAATGCCAGCGGAGTTGGTCTGCTGTCACTTCGAATCTGGAATTGTCCACCAACACTTCTCCTTTGCGGTACGGAGGCTTGCCTCCCGGCGCGCGGGTATCGTCAGGAGGAAGGCTCTGAAGGATGCTCCCGGGGTTCCTCTTTCGCATCCCCGTTCCGGCTGTTGTTGCCGAGCTTCACGTTCACCTTGTCGAGGGACACGCGCCCGGCCGACACAATCATCTTGAGAGCGTCATCAACAGGGATATCCGTGCGGAGCACGTCCTCCTCACGCATAATCTGCAGGAACCCGGATGTAGGATTAGGGGCTGTGGGTATGAATACGTTCAGCAGCTTCTGACCGGAGCTATCGAACTCCTCGTTCGTAATGAAGCCCAGCGTGCGGATTCCCTTGCGGGGGAATTCGACAAGGACGACCTCCATGAACCCCGTCGCACGCGGAGAGGCGAAGCTCTCCAAGATCTGCTTGATGCCCGAGTACACCTGCTTCACAACCGGAACCCGGGCCAGAAGCGACTCAGTGAATCGAACGAGACTATGACCGCCAACATAGCTGACAATCACACCAGCGACGTAGATGACAACAAGGGTGATAGCAAAGCCAAGGCCGTACACGGGCTGACCCACCACCGTGCGGATAATGGGTTGAAGAATGTCGTCGACCCACTCGAAGAGCCATTTGAGGATGAGAACCGTGGCCGCGAGTGGCACCACGACGAGGATGCCGGCCATGAGATGGCCGCGGACTTTCCTGCCGATGTAGGCCCAGAACGACCTGTGGCGCGCCCGCGCCTGGGCCATTCGTAGACCTTTCACAACCTCTCTGGCTTTTTCGTCGACGTCAGGGGATGTCATCGCGCAGCCTCATTGTGAACGTCAGCAGGGGCAGCCTCTACGGTCAGGATACGCCGGGACGCCTCCGCTCTCGACTGATTCGAACGGGTCACCCGCCGCCCTCTCTGCGCAGTTCGAACACAACCGGGTTGTCAGGGTCCGGGCAGGCAACACGCGCCACCTCGGGGTCGGGCTCCCACGGGAAGCTGCCTCCGAACTGCAGAACCTGAGAGAACGGGTACAGGGTGCAGAAAGACCACGAGCACATACCGCACGGAGTCGTCTGGCCGATCACGAACTCATCACCAACCTGGTGCCCGGCCTCGCACGTGCCCTGCTGTGATACCACTCTGGCGATTACGTCAACCATGCCTTCACGACCCGCGCACCACGTTCTCAAGGAAGAGATAGTGCTTCCCGGCAGGAGGGAGAAGTCCTCGCCCGCCACCCTGCTCGTGCGAAAACACGCTCCGGTATCGGCGGGACATAACCAAGGCAAGTATATGCATCCGGGGCCACTCAAGTCCAACCACAGTCGCTGACACCGGAGGCTCAGCGACCGGCGGGGCGCCGGCAGACGAGAATGCTCACGATGGCCACGGCAAAGAGCACGAGGAAGACAACGAACACGTCGGCGTAGCTACCGGACGAGTCGTACAGACGTCCCGCCACCAGGGGGCCGACCGCACTTCCCACTGCATAGGGGATAGTGATAGCACCGAAGATGGCCCCGTAGTTGGCGAGTCCGAAGTAGCCGCTGGTGAGCATCGACATGGTTGGAAGCCAACTCCCGAGGCCCAGTCCCATCATGACGGCATACAGCCACGCCATGGCGACCGGCGAATCCGGGCCGATGTTCATGAGCACAATGATGCTCCCAAATTGCAGGCCAAGGCCGATGGCGAGTGCGTACCTGGCATGGATCCTGTCACACAGCCACCCGAAGCCGAATTTGCCGAAGGCACTGCAGAGGCCAACGGCGCCGAGGGCGCCTGCGCTCACGGCCATAGGGAATCCGGCGTCTTCCAGGAACGGCACCTGGTTCTGGACAGCGCCCACCTGCGCGAAGTGGCTGAGGAAGTAGGTAGCCACAATCAGCCAGAACGCGACTGTCCCCATTGCCACCTTCAACGACACCCCGGACACCGGCTGCCCACTACCCTGTTCAAGAGCGGCTGCCACATCCTCTGCCCCGAACGCCACCAGGCCCTTCTCCGAGGGCCTCGTCCTGATGACCAGGACGGAGAGGGGCACAATGACAAGCCAGCACAGAACACCCAGCACAAGGTAGGAGTGGCTCCAGCCAAGCTGCGGCAGCAGCCAGGTCCCCACAAAAGGCGAAAGGGCAAGCCCTCCCACTCCGATTCCCGAGCCCATGAGGCCTACTGCGGTGCCCCTGCGCTTCTCGAACCAGTTGGAGACAACGGCACTGGTCGGTATCTGTCCGGTGCCGGCCATGCCGAGGCCGACAATCGCATAGCCAAGGTAGAACTGCCACAGCGCCGTCATCACGCAGAGCACGACGAAGCCGGCTCCGGCAACAATGGCCCCGAGAGACATCACGACCCGCGCCCCGCACCTGTCAACGAGCTTGCCTACCTGGGGAGCAGCAAGACCGGTCGTGAGAACGAAGATCGTGAAACCAGCCATAACCTCACCCCTACCCCATCCCAGGTCTCTCCCCAGAGGAGTGACAAAGAGGCTGAATGCATAGAAGCCGCAACCGAACGTGATGACGTTGCACAGGAACGCGGCCAGGACAACCCAGTACCCGTAGAACGGTTTTCTCCGATCAGCAGACAACAGGTAGCCTCATCATGACGAAGAGCCCCGCAACGTGGCAACGCCACACCCCAACACCAGCACACCATACGCGAAGTGAAAGCGCATTATAGCAGGGCGGGCAGCACCTCAATGACGCGGCTTCCAAACACCGGTGCGTTGGCTGGCACCACACACCGGATGCTAGAATCTCCCGCACGCATGACATGCCGAATGCGCGCCGCTGCCGGAGCAACGCGAGCCGACGGCCCCGCCATCCAGCAGGTCAGCAGGATGCACTGGAGGACGAATGGACATCAGTTTGCACTTCCTCGGCGCTGCACAGAACGTCACGGGCTCGCGCTTCCTTCTCGAGACTAACGGCCACAGGTTTCTCATCGACTGCGGCATGCACCAGGAAAGAGAGCTGCGCTCAAGAGACTGGGACCCCTTTCCGGTGCCACCATCATCCATCGACGCGGTGTTGATCACGCATGCCCACCTTGACCACTGCGGCTATCTCCCCAAGCTCGTCCGCGAGGGGTTCCAGGGCCCCATCTATTCGACTCGAGCGACGGCGGAGATAATGCGGATATCACTGCTGGACTCCGCGCACCTGCAGGAATCCGACGCCGAGCACAAGAGAAGGCGGCACCAAAGGGAAGGACGCAAGGGCCCCCGTCCGGTGATGCCCCTGTACACCGTGGAGGATGCCGAAAGGTGCTTCGACCTCTTCAAGACCGTACGCTACAAGCAGGAGCAGGTCCTGGGCGACGGCGTGTCAGCCAGCTACTTCGACGCGGGCCACATACTTGGCTCCGCAATGATAGCCATCGATGTACAGTCGAACGGCGAGAAGCGGCGCATCGTCTTCTCCGGAGATATCGGACGCTGGGACAGACCAATCCTCCGCGACCCAACAACCTTCGAGCAGGCCGACTACATCGTCATGGAATCCACATACGGCAACCGCACCCACGGGAACGTTGCCGACATTGAGAACGAACTCGAGAAGGTCATCGAGAACACGGTGCGAGAGAGAGGAAACATCGTTGTGCCGAGCTTCGCCATAGAGAGGGCGCAGGAAGTGCTCTACCACATGAACGACCTTCTCGAGGCGAACAGGATTCCCCATGTTCTTGTTTTCCTGGACAGCCCGATGGCCATCAAGGTCACCGAGGTGTTCCGCAGGCACGACGAACTCTTCGACGAGGAGACGAAGGAGCTGTT
>JAUVYD010000200.1 GCA_030603265.1 Dehalococcoidia bacterium | reverse complement strand
GATGTGAAGAAAGAGAACCTTGTCAGGGCACGCAAGATCGAAAGGCATCTTCGCCCCTCTTCACTTCCCGTGGGAGTCAAGTTCTGGAAGAAGGGAGACAAGATACCGCCCGAGGCAGGCAAGACGCCCGTAGTGAAATTCACCTGGTGCGAGTACGTTTCCTTTATCAGGAACAACGGCGCGGACGATCGGGAGATTCTCCTGATAAGACTGGAGGACATCACGTGCACCGCGGCAACGGCCCTCCTCGGACTGGAGCCAATGTCCGAATCGCTGAAGAAGGGCGAACTCCTTGGAGAGATCCACTTCGAGACAAAAGAGTTAGCCGCGAACGCGTTTGCCACAGTTCCCAGGGTCCCCTTCAGCACCGAGGCAATCACGATTGGCGCACTCGAGGACCTGCCAGTTGAGCCAGACGTGATAGTAATGGCCATCACGCCAGGGCAAACGAACAAGGTCTGCGATGGGGCAATGTGGTACACGGGAGGCTCGTTCAAGGTCCAGTATGCAAACGGCTGTGGCATATGCGGAAACGCCACCGCCGAGCCGCTGACATCAGACCAGTTGGTCACAATTGCCTTCTGTTGCCACGGCGCACGCCGCTGGGGTGGCTTCCAGGATGACGAGCTTGCATGCGGCGTACGCATTGACAAGTTCGACGCGTGGATCCAGGGCATGGAGAACACATGGCTGACGGGGCACTCATATCCCATCGCCCACCAGTTGGCCTCCCCCAACAAGGAGACACACCACAAGAGGATACCGGGAAAGAGCTACAACGACCGGTATCCATACGATGTGATCTAGTCACTAGCGTGATCATGAGAGACCAGAAAATGACAGCCATTCAGACTACAAAGGCTCACAGAGCGTAGCAACTCGAAAGGCATTGTCATACGAATGGCTCGCTCAGCACTGAGAGAAGCCAGTGGAGGTGGCGAATGTGACTCGAAGGGACCAGGGGAGGTAAGTCTCTTGATTCGACGTTGGCACAAGGAGGATGGAAAATGAAACGACGGTTTTTGTTACTCCTGTTGGTTGGTACCATGATCGGGGCCCTGCTCGCAACGGCCTGTGCACCAGAGGCTGCCGCGCCTGAGGAGGAGGCAGCGCCGGCGGAAGAAGAAGAGGAAGAGGAAGCCGAACCGGCAGCGCCTGCCGCGAAGACATACAAATGGGACCTGCAGGCAGTCTGGCCGGCGGGCTTCATGTCTTTCGTGGCCTGCGCAGACGTGATAGACCGCATCAACATGGCCAGTGGAGGACGGCTGGAAATGACGCTGCATCCGGCTGGCTCGATTGTTCCCACATACGAGATACTTGATGCGGTAGATGCCGGCGCGCTCGACGGTCAGGTTTCGGGCATCTCCGCTCAGTTCGGCAAGTTCGCGACCGCGATGTTCTTCGATAAGTACCCTGCCGGTCCGAACGCCTACGAGAGCTACGTCTGGCTCTATCACGCGGGCGGCATGGAGCTATGGCAAGAGCTGTATGACACCAACGACATCAATGTGCACGTCGTGGGCGTCATGGGCGCAAGCCAGGCGGAGAACTTCGGATGGTTCGATGAACCCGTTACCTCTCTCGACGACTTCAAGGGCCTCAAGTTCAGGACACAAGGAACGTGGGGCGACGTTCTGACCTCGCTCGGCTGTTCGGTTGTGACGATTCCGGGAGGCGAAGTCTACGAGTCTGCGGCGCGAGGCGTCATTGACGCATTCGAGTACTCCACCCCGGCCGTGGACCTTTCCGCCGGATTCCCGGAAATCAGGGCCGTCATGATGGAGCCCGGAATTCACGCTCCGACCGCGCTCTACGACCTTATCATCAACAAGGACAGCTGGAACGAGTTGCCCGACGACCTGAAGGTGCTTGTCGAGCTTGGCTGTCAGGCAGGTGCGGCGTGGGTTCTCTCTGCGACGGACTACCAGGATGCCATCGCCTTCAAAGAGATTGTGGACATGGGCATACAGGTAGAGAGTCTGCCGGACGACGTCATCGCGGAAATCGTCATCATCTCGAACGAGATGTGGGACGAGATGGCAAAAGATGACCCGATGTTCGCCAAGGTTCTCAAGTCCCAGCGAGATTTCCTGCGCGACTTCAGGGCACTGCAGGACCTCAAGCAACCCAATCCGGCTCTCCTTGGTTGGCCTCAGTAACAAGAGGTCCAGGAGACAGATTCTGCTGGTGCTGCTCCCGGGCAAGGGGGATGATCACCACCCTGTCCCCTTTGTCCGGTTGCGGCGATGTTTGTGGGCGAGGCAATGTCTGAAGCAGACAGGCCAGGTAGGCGTGTGTCGTTCTACCTCCACCTCGCCGTGTCCGGGGAACAGGCCGTGAGTTGCCCCGGGGAAGGTTCCTGAGTCGCGGCGTCTGCGCCCCGGCCGCAAAGGCAGAGCGCGCACGCAAGCGGCCATCATGTACCCGAGGGAGGTCAACGTGTGAAAACAATCAGAGCGTTCGTCAAGTCAGTCGGGACCATCAGTGAGTGGACGGGCAGGACAACTTGCTTCATCGCCCTTGCGCTGGTGTTCACCATCACCATCGACGTGTTCCTGAGATACGCCTTCAACGCACCCACAAAATGGTCGTACGACGTCACGTATATGCTTGGCGGCACCCTGCTCATCATGCCCATGTGCTACGTGCTTCTCCATAAGGGACACGTGAGCATAGACATCGTGTACAGACGGTTCCCGCCAAGAGTGGCGCTGGCTTTCGATGTGGCCCTGCACCTCCTGTTCTTCTTCCCACTGATAATCGTCCTCGTCTACACGAGTGCAGCCCACGCGCAGACGTCCATTGCTCTGCGAGAGCTCTCAAACGTCGGTTTCTGGCGGCCACCGCTATACCCGTTCCGGACAGTAATGCCAATCGCGTTCTTCCTCGTGCTGCTCCAGGGAGTAGCCAATCTCATCAAGGACGTCTACGCACTGCTACGGCCGGGGGAGGAGCTATGATCGAACTCAGCCCTGAGTTGCTTACAGTACTCATGTTCGGTCTTCTCATCCTGTTCGTTGTTCTGGGTTATCCCCTCGGCTTTGTCCTGGGAGGCATCGGCCTTCTTATGGGCTTCCTCACCATAGGCCCTCCCATGGCTGAGATTGCATACCTCCGCATGTACGGGGCGATAACCACGTACACGTTTCTTGCGGTGCCGCTCTTCGTTCTCATGGGCTTGATGATGGAACGCTCCGGAGTATCGGACGGGCTGTTTGAAGCTCTCCACATCTGGCTCGGGCCCTTTCGCGGCGGTCTGGCTATTGCCACAGTACTCCTCGGAACGCTGCTTGCCGCCACGAAAGGGCCCGAGCCAGATGTGGAGAGCTTCAAACAGCCCGTCCGATACTCCGGAGCGTTCCATCATCAAGCCCATGAGAACGAAGAGCGG
>JAUVYD010000173.1 GCA_030603265.1 Dehalococcoidia bacterium | reverse complement strand
GGACAGAGTCATCTTGGGTGTGGCCTACGCGAAGGAGAAAGGACTCGAGACGATCTTTCTGGGCTGGGACCTGACGCGTGTGGACGACTGGGACTTCGTGGAAGACATCTACACCTCGCTCGTCCGGGAGGCGAAACCTGACGGGATTGCCGTGGTCGACACGTTCGGAGTGGCTAATCCGCGCGCCGTCGGGTTTCTGTTTCGCAAGCTGGCCGGGTGGTTGCCGGACACTCCTCTTGAGTTCCACACGCATAATGACATGTGCATGGCCAACGCCGGCATCGTCGAGGCTGTGGCGGCGGGTTGTGGTGTTGTGCACACGGCGTTCAACGGGCTTGGAGACCGGACGGGCAACGCCGCTACCGAGGAAGTCGCGGTCATGCTTGAGTTGGGCCTCGGAGTCTCGACTGGTATCCGCATGGAAGGCATAATGAACGTGTCGTTGATGGTGGAGAACATCTCACGTCGTCCGGTGCCGCTGAACAAGCCCATTGTGGGGCGAGGTCTGTTTGACCTGGAGACCGGCGTTGATGCAGACATCCACCGGAAGCTGGCAAGCGCTTCCTTCGATATCACCATGCAGGCGTTCCATCCTTCACTTGTGGGACAGGACCCGGTGCGACTGGTGTTGGGCAAGAACAGCGGTGCGGCCACCGTCGAGTTCTTTCTGGACAGGCATGGACTGAGTGCGACGAAGGACCAATTGAAGGAGATTACTGACAGGGTCAAGTGGCAGGGCCGGGTGCAACACGCGCTGCTTACCGATGCCCAGTTCCTCAGCATTTGCGCGAACGTGGTTCGCGAGTAGGTGGTGCAGTGACGGCGGGTTTGTCTGCCCTTCCGCGGGGCGCGCTCATTGCCGGCGCGCCAATAGGAGGGGCTGGCGACAGGGTGGTTGAATCTGCTAATAATATGCGTTGGCAGCACAAGAGAGTTAGGAGGTCAAGAATCATGTATGACATCGAGCGACTGAAGGGGAAGGAGCATTTCGAGAACGGCAAGTACTGGGTTTCGCCGCTGAACTTCGAGGACGAGGTAATTGCGGATTTCCGCGGCAAGACCGTCAAGATTCACGATGTGACTCTGCGTGACGGCGAGCAGACCGTCGGGGTCGCCTTCTCCCCGGAGGAGAGAGTTGCCATCGCAGAGGCGCTGAGCGACATCGGCATTCACCGTATCGAAATAGGCATGCCGCCTGCGTCTCCGGAGATACTTGAGGGCATGAAGCGAATCGTCAATCGGAATCTGCAATCCGAGATGGTGGCCTTCGTGCGCACGATAAAGAAAGACATTGACCTGGCCCTCGAGTGTGGAGTGAAGACGGCAATACTCGAGCACATTATGAATCCCTACGCCTGTGATGCTGCTTATGGCCTCAGCAAGGAAGAGGTGATTGAGCGAATCGTCGGTACGGTCAAGTATGCCAACGAGAACAACCTCAAGACCATCTTCATGGGCTGGGACCTCACGCGAGGCGATGACTGGGACTACGTGAAGGATGTCTACACCACCCTGGCCAGGGAGACCCATCTCGACGGGCTTGTCGCCGTTGACACGGTCGGAGTCGCGTCGCCCCGTGCGGTCCGATTCCTGTTCAAGAAACTGCGTGAATGGTTGCCGGGTGTTCCGCTTGAGTTCCACTCCCACAACGAGTTCGGGCTTGGCAATGCGGGCTGTCTGGAAGCCATTTCGGCCGGTGCGAGTGTGATACACACCGCCTACAACGGGCTGGGCGACAGGACAGGCAATGTTGCTACAGAGGAGATGGTCATGGTCCTCGAGCTCCTCGCAGGCATCAAGACGGGCATCAACATCGAGGGGCTTACCAACGTGTCGCTTACTGTGGAGAACATCTCGCGGCGAGTGCTCGCCGCGAACAAGCCCATCGTTGGCCGTGACCTCAACAAGCTCGAGACCGGCATCGCCGCCGATCTGCACAGGAAGTTCTGTGACGCCGGCTTCGACATCACGATACAGGCATTCCTGCCCGAGGTGGTGGGCATGGAGCCGATCAGACTGGTCCTTGGCAAGAACAGCGGCGCCGCCTCAATCGAGTACTATCTCGACCAGCATGACATCAAGGCAACCGAGGAGCAGGTCAAGGACATCACAGACAGGGTGAAGTGGCAGGGACGGGTGCAGCACACGCTGCTCACGGACGCTCAGTTCCTCAAGGTCTGTAGCGACGTGCTCGGCTCATAGTTGACGGTTGTGCGCCTGGATGGCGTAACGTGCAGCCCGCCTGCTGCTCCGGTGACGCGACGTCGCAGGGTTCAGCAGGCGGGTTTCACTTTCGAGGGGTGTACGGACCCGGCGTGCTCGTGAGAGAGTTCCTGCGGAAGGGAGACAGACGGGCGAAGCCGGGTTCCTCCTTCACTTTCTTGGCCGGGGATGGGGAGTTGGGGCTCAGTCCTCGATGAGGATGCCGGGATGATGGTGGAACAGACCTGCGGTATGTGGGCGCAATGGATTTGAGCCATCCAACCTGGCTTTGTGAGGCAATTCACGTGTTGCAGAGAGACAGACGAGAGGAAATGAACTCAGCTTCATGGATTGGTTCGCACGGAGTACGACATGCGTGAGCAGGCTTTCAGGTGTCCACGTTGCGGCAAGGAGCTCCGCTACGATGTCGGCATGGGGCTCTGGTGGTGTCCGGACGTCGAGTGCGGCACTGTTCTGCGGCGGGAATCGGTTGGTCACGGGCCCTCCGGGGGAGGATTCGGACCGCCGCATCGACAGGGTGTTTCTGACACAGGCACGTCCTGGAGTGAGGACGGGGAAGAGTGGAGGCCGGAGAAACGGCACGTTGGGTGGAGCATCCTTGTCGGCCTGGTCATGCTTGTGACGGTTGTTGCCGTGCTGGCGATGACGTTGTCTCCGCTCGTCTGGCCCCGTGGGCCGGCGCTCTCGGTGTCGCCGACTCATATCACGTTCGTCGACGACTCCGGTGCGGGTGTGATGCCTCAGGCGTTTGCCATCCAGAACGATGGCAAAGGGCAGCTGGATTGGAGAGTGACGAGTGATGTCCCGTGGCTGGTTGCTGACCCTGCCGGGGGATACCTGGACGGAGAACTACAGATTGTGACGCTCAGGGCCGACATCACGGGGCTTTCGGTCGGCGAGCACGTTGGAGTGTGTACCGTCACGGCAGACGGGGCCCGCAACTCCCCACAGGTGGTCGGCGTCTCGCTGAGGGTCGAGCAGACGCCGGAAGCACGCGCGATGCGGAGCTTGCTGGGGGAAGGGGTGGAGGTGTTCTACGGCGAGCAGCCTCCGTACGTCGTAGGGCCCACCGGAGTGGCCATCGAGCTTGTGAATAACGGATTGGCGGTTGATGTCTCGTGGAACCAGCTTGTCGATTTCGTGGCTCGTGATGATACCGACGAGAGCCCGTACATCCAGGACCTCCGCATGTGCGGCAGCTTCGCGGAGGCGCTGCACAACAACGCCGAGGCGGCCGGCATCCGCTGCGCGTGGGTGTCGATAGATATCGCTGGACAAGAGATAGGGCATGCACTGAACGCCTTCTTGACGACAGACAAAGGCATAGCATTCGTGGATTGCACCGGTGAGGACACCTCATTTGTCGTCGCAGTTGGGGCGGGCGAGGGCACGTGTGACTATGACAAGACCGCCTACGTGCAGGTTGGACAGGAGTACGGCCTCATCTCCCTTGATCGGGCGGAGTTGTTGGCTTACCCCTTCTACGTGGAGTACTCGAAGAGATGGGTGGACTATCTTGCTGATTTGGAGGAGTTTAACGCACTGGCGGACGAGTATAACGCACTGGTTGAGGGCCGTACTCTCGTTGCCGGGAGTTCGGAAGCGCGCAAGGCGCAACGGCTCTATGGCGAACTGCAGAGTCGGCGGGTAGACCTTGAGGTGCAGCAGGAGCTGCTGGGTCCCTGTCGCTGGGACTCGATTGGCGTAGTCGAACACGTGGAACTGTACTGGTAGCCGGCCTTCGTCTGACGCGCACCGTGGG
>JAUVYD010000194.1 GCA_030603265.1 Dehalococcoidia bacterium | reverse complement strand
GCGCGATGGTCGCCACAAGCTGCTGCTTGTGACGAAGTCGGACATGGTTGATCGGCTACTTACACACGACGCGCAAGCAGTGGTTGTCGCGAGTTTCAGCCTGAATGCGAATCAAGTTGCTGAGCAATGGGAGCATGGTGCTCCTTCCGTCTCCAGACGCATTCAAGCTGCAGCCAAGCTTGCTGAGGCAGGATACGAGATTCGACTCAGGATTGACCCAATGGTGCCCGTACAAACATGGCAATCCGCGTACGAAGACCTGTTGTCCGAAGTCTTCGACCATCTTCGGCCCTCTCGAATAACTCTCGGCTCTCTCAGAGGTCTCCAGAGTACGATTAACAACTGCACGGACAAGTCATGGACACCATACTTGAGTGAGCGTTCGAACTGGGGACGAAAAGTGGATCTTGCAACACGAATTGAGATGTACAGACGCATCATGGAGCGTCTTGCCAGCCGGCACGATTTCAACCACGTGGCACTCTGCAAAGAAACACTAGAGGTCTGGTCCAAACTCGACCTCGACTACACACGCATTAGCTGCAATTGCACCGTGTAGCAAGGTGGTCACCCACGCCCACACTCCTGCGAATCTCGGTCACAAATCACCGCTTGCTGCATCCTCGATGCAGAGCCGAGCGTGACTGACCGGCTACGGAGTCATTCGGCACACGAAGAATTCGTGCCCGTACGACTTCGAGTACTTCTTGTGTATGGCCTTCTCGGTGTCGCAGTCGTGCCTGCATGGCATAGGTCTTACGCACTTGGTCTGACAACGCTATAATGCCTCCGTGCGCAAACGCATGCGCTAGCAGAGGTGTGGCGGCTCCCGAGTGGATGAGGTGAGGAAATGGATAGAGACAGGATGAAAGCCCTCGATGATTACCTGAAGCTGCTGCAGGCCAATCTTGCTCGCGGGAACGCTACAGAGCACACCCATCGGCCGGCGCTGAAGAGCTTGTTGGAGAGTCTTGCGGCTGGCGCGACAGCCACAAATGAGCCACGTCGCATTGAGTGCGGGGCTCCTGACTTCGCGGTCACAAGGGGAGTGGCCACTATCGGCTGCGTCGAGGCCAAAGACATCGGCAAGAGCCTTGACGAGGCTGAGAAGTCAGAACAGGTGCGACGCTACAGCCGCGCACTCACCAACTTCGTCCTTACCGATTACCTGGAGTTCCGGTGGTTTGTCGACGGGGAGCGCCGGCTGACTGGGCGTCTCGGGTCGGTCGCGGCTGACAGGCACATAAGGCGAGACACCGCCGGGATGCAATCCGTATCAGAACTGCTTGAAGCGTTTCTTGCCCACAGTGCAACAGGGGTCGGAACACCGAAGGAACTCGCGATCCACATGGCGCAGCTTGCGCACATGATACGGGACCTCATCGTCAATGCTCTGTCCGGAGAGCACGAAGCTGGAAACCTCCATCTCCAACTTGAGGCATTCCGCCATAACCTGCTTCCAGACCTGACGCCTGTGCAATTCGGCGACATGTATGCACAGACCATCGCCTATGGCCTCTTCGCTGCACGCTGCGCGGCCCCCACGGGTATAGACTTCACCCGCCGAGATGCCGCCTACCAACTGCCGCGGACCAACCCTTTTCTTCGCAACCTTTTCAGTCACGTAGCCGGACCGGACTTGGACGATCGAATTGCGTGGCTGGTGGATGACCTCGCACAACTGCTCGCTCAGGCAGATATGGAGGCAGTTCTGCGGAACTTCGGAAAGCGCACGGCCCGGGAAGATCCTGTGGTGCATTTCTACGAGACTTTCCTCAAGGAGTATGACCCGAGGGTGCGAGAGATGCGCGGCGTCTACTACACACCGACACCTGTGGTGTCCTACATCGTGCGCTCAATCGACCACCTGCTCAAGGACATCTTCGGCAAGCCGGAGGGGCTGGCGGACAGCGAGACTCTCGTCCTCGACCCGGCGGTCGGGACCGCGACGTTTCCCTACATGGTCATCGAGGAGATACACGAGTCATTTGTCCGCAGAGGCCAACAAGGAACGTGGAACGACTACGTGTCTCAGAAGCTGCTGCCGCGTATCTTCGGTTTCGAGTTGCTGATGGCGCCGTACGCTGTGGCGCATCTCAAACTGGGGCTCCAATTGAAGGAGAGCGGGTACACTTCAGGCAGCAACGAACGACTTGGTATCTACCTGACCAACACGCTGGATGAAGCGGTGAAGCGGGCTGAATCGATGTTCGACCGCTGGATTACGGAAGAGGCCAATGCGGCCGCCGAGGTCAAGAAACAGAAACCCATCATGGTGGTGCTGGGCAACCCGCCCTACTCCGGCCACTCAGCCAATCGGGGCGAATGGGCTCGCCAACTCGTTGAGCGATACAAGACCGTGGATGGCGGGCCGCTGGGCGAGAAGAATCCGAAGTGGCTCCAGGATGACTACGTCAAGTTCATCGCCTTCGGCCAGTGGCGCATTGAGCGCACCGGTCAGGGCATCCTTGCCTTCATCACCAACCACTCCTATCTGGACAATCCGACGTTCCGGGGCATGCGCCAGTCACTGATGAACAGCTTCAACGATATCTACATCCTCAATCTCCACGGGAACTCAAAACGGAGAGAGAAGGCCCCGGACGGTGGCAAAGACGAGAATGTCTTCGACATACAGCAGGGAGTTGCCATCGGCATGTTTGTGAAGCAGCAGGGTGCCGCAGGGCCGGCCAGAGTTCACTATGCGGACCTGTGGGGGGCGCGAGACGGCAAGTATCGCTACCTGTCAACTGAGGATGGTTCCTCGACTGAGTGGTTGGAACTCGAGCCAGCCGGCCCGCACTACCTGTTCGTGCCTTCAAACGAAGACCTGCTGGCCGAATACCAGGAAGGGTGGAAGGTGACGGACATCTTCCCTGTCAGCAGCGTGGGGGTGATCACGGCCAGGGACGGGTTGACCATCCGCTGGACGCGGCGGGAGGTAGAAGACACCGTTCGAGGCTTCGAGCGCCTCTCGGTGGATGAGGCCCGCGCGTCGTACGGTCTGGGCAATGATGCAGAGGACTGGCAGGTTTCGCTGGCGCAGCGTGACCTGCGGGATTCCGGACTCTCTCAGGAGCGCGTGGCACCGATTCTGTATCGCCCGTTCGATGTCAGGTACACGTACTACACTGGCCGCTCAAGAGGCTTCCACTGCCGGCCGCGGTCAGAGGTGATGGGAAACATGGTTGCGGGAACGAATTGCGCTTTGTGTGTAGGCAGAGCGGGACAAGTGGTTGGAAACCAAAGTTGGGATGTGCTCTTCTGCACGCCATTCATTCAAGACTTCAACATGTTCTACCGTGGCGGCAATGTGAATCTCCCGCTCTATCTCTACGCGGTAGAGGGAGAGATGCTATTCGGTACAAGCCAGCGCCGCGCCAATCTGAATCCTGCGTTCACGTCGACCGTCTCTCGAAACGTCGGGCTCAGGTTCATTGAGGATGACAAGGGAGACTTAGAAGCGACGGTCGGCCCTGAGGATATCTTCGCCTACATCTACGCGGTCCTTCATTCCCCCGCCTACCGCGAGCGCTACG
>JAUVYD010000098.1 GCA_030603265.1 Dehalococcoidia bacterium | reverse complement strand
ACTCTGCCCCGCCCTGCGTCCACCGGCGACTCTCTCGCCGCTGGGACCACGCCGACTATAGCCACGGGCAGGGGCAGTGTCAAGGGCAATAGAGAAGGGATGGAATTCGCGTACTATTCACATAGCAGTGCCGTGGGCAGGAGGGTGAACCCGCAGTGAAGAATGACATGGAGCGCGGTCAGAGCATACCGGATAACTATCAACTGGCTGGTCGATGGCTGTTGCATTTGAAAGGATGGACCCTGGTCGTCTTGTTGGTCATCGGGGCCGCCATTTTCGGACTGACCATAGTACTTGGGCTTACTATCAGAGGATTGCTTCGAGGATACCTGGAAGGGCCCGCCAATCTTGGTGAGTCCTTCCTTCCGCTTGTTCTGGGAGTATTCGTGGCACACATTGTCCTGCACGAGGGTGTCCACGGTGCCCTATTTCAAGTCTTCGGTGGCAAGCCCCGCTTCGGGGTCAAAGTGGTCGGAAGGTTCTTTCCCGTGGCGTTCTACGCAACCTCCGGAGCGCCTGTTCGGAGGAATCAATATCTCCTGGTTATGCTGGGCCCATTTCTCTTGCTCACACCGGCTTTCCTGCTGACAGGCATACTGGCAAGTGCTGAGATCGCCATAACCCTGGCGATACTGGCAACGGCGATGAATGCGAGTGGTTCAGTCGGGGATCTCTTCATGGCCTGGAAGATTCGACGGCATAGTCGTGAGACCATTTACGAGGATACGGAGAATGGATTCAACTGGTATGTTCCTTCAAGCTGAAAGCCAAACCCATGGCATTCCGTGAGCCAGTCTCGGGTTCCGGCATGTTCTCGGGTTCCGGGAACGCGCCATGCATATCTCCTGACACGACGTGAGGCGCCGGAACGGCACCCTCCAGACGGGATTCCGGGCAACCATCACCTCGCACAACACCTCGGCCAGGAGGTGTCTTCGTCTTCATCATCCGGAGGCGTCTCTACCTCCACCTCGAACAGCGTGTCCTCCCCGGCGGCAGTCCTCTCGTAGGACTCCACCAGCTCTGCAGATGACATGCTGAGGAGGGCGTCGGCTACGCCGTAGGGCAGCAGGCCCTGCGGGAAGCTTGCGCTCTCCTCGTCGTCAGCCTCTCCTGTCACGAAGTCGAACATCGTCGAGCACGAGTGACAGACCAGCATGGTCCCACCGTGTAAGAGCCCCTGTGACCCACAGGAGGGGCAGACGGCCGCGCGCACATAGAATGTGCCGTCGAGCATGTAGCCGAGGTAGTCCAGCGCCTCATCTTCCACGGGCAGGCTGAAGTGCACGTGACCGGCATTCTGCACCACATCGAGAGGGATCGTCACGGCATCTCTGTCTATCTCTGGTTCGACCCACGCATGCGCCACCCGTCCGGATGGTGGAGCAGGCGCAGGTTCGTCAACCTCCTCCGGTGCATCGAGGTCAGCGGCCGGCAGCGCATCACCCGAGGCGTCTCCACTGTTAGCTTCCTGTGTGCCTGCGGGCGCCTCGGCCACATCGCCCGGGGCCACGCATGCGACACTCAGGCCAACGAGCAGGAGAACAGCAGCAGCGAGTCCAAGTTTCACTGTCTCTCCATGTCGCCGTTCCCTCTGGCAGATGCGGCGCCAGTGACAGGACTGCGTTGTGGTCTCAAAGCAGTCGGAGCACACGAACCTGCCTCGGCCCCATCGTCGGTCTTCATGAGGTCAGCCAGTGTTCTCGACCCCAGAACCGAGTCCATCGCCTCCGCCATCTCCATCCACAGACCCCGTGTTGCACAGGAGACGGAGCGAGGGCAAACGTCGGCGTGGAGGACACAGTCGACCGTCGCCAGCGGCCCTTCGAGGAGACTCACTATCTCGCTCAGCAATATCCTGTCCGGCTCCCTCAGCAGGGAGATACCCCCTCCCGAACCACGAGTGCTGCGCAGGATGCGGCCGGCGATGAGCGGCCCGATGATGTGCTCCAGGTAGGAGAGGGAGACCTCCTGGCGACTAGCGATGTCCCTGAGACGCACGGGCGCGCCGCCGCCGTGCCGGGCGATGTCCAGCAGGGCTCTCATGCCATCGCGGGTGCGGGTGCTGAGCTTCATAACCGCCTCCATTGTTGAGTATGTTGACCAATTTAGTCAAGAATAACGCGCACACTATCTCCCATCAATTTCGTGCACTGGTTGATTCCAACAGCAATCCGGGGTGCCGCTCCTGCACCGTGCGGCAGCCAGCACTTCCGGTTCCCTAACCGCCTACGGGCAGGTCGTCGGAGCTGATGACGGACTCCCCGCACGCTAGCATGATCCTGACTCCTTCGGGTCCGGGCCACGCCGAAGGAACCCACCCCTCATGCTCGGAGAGGCGCATATCGTGTGGCGCCAGCACCAGGGGAGTGGTGCAGAGCGCGAACAGCAACATCAATAGAGCGTCCACATTCGCCTCCTGTCTGGCCTGCGGATGAAGCCCGGCCACCCGAAACGCGTCCTCGTCTCTCTTCCAGTTGACAGGGCACGGTTCAGGACGTGCTGTGCTTCTCCATTGAGCCCGCGAGAATCCTAGCAGGAGAATGTGAAGAACTCGTGAAGCGACAGTGATGAACCCGGGGGACGCTGTGAGCTATGGCCACAGCGTCAGCGAAAACGAGGACCGCCGGTTTCCTGGCCGTCAGCGGTCTTGCGAGGTTGGTGGTACGCGCTGCCGACCGCCTGGATGCACCGGCGACAACGGCACGGGCGACGCATGCGTCGCTTCTACAGCGCGGGCTCGCCCAGGGCCTTCAGGAGCTCGTCCGCCAGTTCGCGGACCGGGGCAGCGTCATAGCTCTCGATGTCGCCCGCGTCACAGAGCTTCGCGATGGTGGGGTCAACGGGTATCTGCGCCAGCAGCGGGGCCTTGGCGACCTTCGCCATCTCCTCACCCCTGCCCGGGCCGAACAACTCCAACTTCTTGTCGAGCTCCGGCACGTAGAGATAGCTCATGTTCTCCACAACGCCGAGCACGTCCTTCTTCATCATCGCCGCCATGTTGAGCGCCTTGCGGACTATCATCTCCACCAGGTCTTGTGGCGTAAACACAACGACCACACCATCGATGGGGAACGCCTGCATCACGGTCAGCACGGCATCCGCCGTGCCCGGCGGCAGGTCGATAAACAGGTAGTCCAGCCTGCCCCAGAGCACTTCCTGGCCGAACTGCCTGATGGCCTTGTCTATGAGAGGGCCCCTCCAGATGACCGGCTGGTCGTCGCGCTCGAGCAGCAGATTCATGGCTATCATGGGCATGCCGCTGCGCGTGAGCACGGGAAGTATCCCACTCTCGCTACCGAGAGGACGGCCTTCCACTCCGAACATCTTGGGCATGCTGGAGCCGGTCAGGTCCGCATCCAGGATGCCGACGCTATTGCCGCGGCGCCTGAGTTCGGCGGCAAGCAGCCCCGTGACAAGTGACTTACCCACTCCGCCCTTGCCGCTCATCACGGCCACGGTGTGACGTATCTCGTTCACTTCCTCCGGCTTCGCCGGCGTGAACTCTATCGTCGCATCATCGCCCGTGACGGCCGCGACTGCCACACGCACGCTCTCCTCCAGCGACTGCTTGACCTCGCCGGTCAGCGCCGCGTCGGCAAGCACCACTCTTAGCAGCCCATCGTTGCGTTCAACGCTCTTCACGAGATTGAGCTGCACAGGACTGCGGTTCGCGCCCGGCACCAGAATCGAGTCGAGCGCCCGCTCTATCTTCTTGTCGTCAATCAACGGTCTCTCCTCGCATCGGCCCTAGTGATCACAGACGTTCTCTCCCGCGTCAAGCATACCTGACAGGTACGCCTTCATTACGTACTCCGGGTCAGCCTCGGGTGCTCCAAGAACCACCTGGATACGATTGTCCTCGAAAAGACTCACGGCACGTGACCCCATACCACCTGCAATGATTACTGATGCCCCCTGTTCAGCGAGGAAGGCGGGCAATACGCCAGGTTCATGACCAGGTGACGGGATTTCCTCACGACCGACTATCTCTTTCGTGTTCTCGTCAACGTCAAAAAGCGCGAATGTCTCACACGGACCGAAGTGTGACGACAGTTTGTCGCCTTTGACCGGTATTGCATATCTCATTCTCTACTCCTCAGCCTCTTACGCGCTCACGGGCGCGGCGAGGCATAACGGTCAATGGTACAACTCAAACGCCCGCATCGTCGAGGCGCTTCGTGACTGCTCTCCAGGCTTCCTCCAGCGGTCCCACCAGCCGAGGGTCGTCCGTGTATTCCACGAGCGGCACTCCCAGCACCTGGGCCTCCGTCACCTTCGTGTCGAACGGAACCCGCGACACCACGTCTATTCCCTGTCCGGCGCAATACTCCTCTATCTGCCGTGTCCCCTCCTCGTTCACATCGTGCTTGTTGATGCACACCAGTGCGGGAATGCTGAAATGGCGGCAGACCGAGAGCACTCGCTCCATGTCGTGGATGCCCGAGACCGAAGGCTCCGTGACGATGAAGGCAAGGCTCGCAGACGATAGCGAGGAGATGACCGCACAGCCGATACCTGGCGGGCCATCGTTGATGGTGAGCTCCAATCCCGCCTGTTCCGCAGTCTCCTTCGCCTTCTTTCTCACAAGGTGCACGAGCAGACCGGAGTTCTCCTGTGCGATACCGAGTCGCGCATGCACGAGCGGTCCGAAACGAGTCTCCGAGATGAACCAGTGGCCCGCAAGGTTCTCCTTCATCGTGATGGCATTCACGGGGCAAACCCGTGCACACAGGCCGCAGCCCTCGCAACCAATGGGGTCGACGGTGAAGTCGTGTATCGCATCGAAGCGACATACCTCAACGCAGAGGCCGCACTCCGTGCAGGTCTCGCGGTCTATCACGGCCGCTTTGCCGCTCCAGAACTCGTGCTCCTCCTTCACAGAGGGATTCAGGAGCAGGTGCAGGTCGGCAGCGTCCACATCACAGTCGGAGAGGACTTTCTGCTCCGCGAGCGCCGCGAAGGCACCGACCACGCTCGTCTTGCCTGTACCACCCTTGCCGCTAAGTACTACGACTTCTCTCAATTCACCATCTCCATTATCCTGTCGAACATCTCCAGGAAGCGCTCCCTGTACTCCGGCAGCGCCTCCACGAGAGGGACGCCCCTGGAATAGGTGTGCGCTATCCGCTCCTCGAGCGGTATCGTCATCAGTATGGGTATGCCCTCGCTGCGGCAGTAGGCCTCGGTTCGATTGTCACCCACTCCGGTGCGGTTGATGATGGCGCCGTGCGGCACTCCCAGTTCCCGCACCGTCTCCACGGCGAGTCGAAGGTCGTTCAGCCCGAAGGGAGTCGGCTCCGTAACCAGGATGCAGAAGTCGCTGTCCCTGACAGCCTCGACCACCGGGCACGAGGTCCCGGGCGAGGCGTCAATGATGGTGACGCCGTCGGTGCCGGCGTGCTTCCTCACTTCCCTGATGATAGGCGGCGCCATCGGCTGGCCGATGCTAAGCACGCCGTCGAAGAAGCGGATACCCTCGACCTTGCCCTCCTCCACCACGCCTATCTCGTTGGGCTCCTCGGTGATGGCGCCCACGGGGCAGAAACGGGTACACGCGCCGCAGCCGTGGCACAACTCCTTGAACACGAGGACCGTCTTGCCCAGCACCACGATGGCGTTGAACTCGCAGACGTCGTGGCACATGCCGCAGCCGATGCACTTCGACTCGTCGACGAAGGGCACAGGGATGGCAACCGGCTCGGACTTCGTCTGCGTCGGCTTCATGTAGATGTGGTCATTTGGCTCCTCTACATCGCAGTCGAGGAGGGTCACAGGCCCTCTTTCCTTCAGAACAAGAGCGAGGCTCGTGGCGATGAGGGTCTTGCCTGTGCCGCCTTTTCCGCTCGCAATAGAGACTATCACTACGCTAGTCCCTCGCCATCCTCGCGCCGCAGCGCGGGCAGGTCTGGTCGTAGCAAGGCACGCCGACTGTGTGCGGCGACCGTGCGCCACACTGCGGGCAGACGCAGTCGCCGCCCGGGCCGGCGCCCGCGCGGTTGCCTGCCATGCGGCCACGTCCAGTGCCCCGTCCCAATCCCCGGCCGCTTCCCGGTCCCTGTCCGCCTGGTCCTGTTCCATCACCTCGTGGCATAGTCGCACCTCCATGTTCATGCGGGCAGT
>JAUVYD010000095.1 GCA_030603265.1 Dehalococcoidia bacterium | reverse complement strand
GGGAGCGTTCGACACACTGGCACGCGTGGCCGCACCGCTGATGACCAAGGTCCTTGGATTGCCGAGCGAGTCCATCGTCGCGCTGGCCGTCGGTTTTCTAAGGAAGGATGTTGCGCTCGGATTGCTGGCGCCGCTCGGACTCACGCCCGAGCAACTCGTCGTCGCCAGCGTTGTCCTTGCTATGTCCTTCCCCTGCGTGGCGACGTTCGCTGTGCTGCTGCGGGAACTGGGGCCCGGAGACACGGCCAAGTCCACAGGGATAATGCTGCTGTCTGCGTTGACCGTCGGGGGCCTCCTGAACGCGGTGTTGTAGGGCTCCCTCGCTGGTAAGTCCTGCCGCCGTACGCAGGATGGCAGGACACCACATATCTCTGCTGTGTCCCCGGACTCGCCTATGCCCCTGCCATGGCCTGTTCTCGGCCAGATGTGCGCGCACGTCACCCGGGCCGGGAATTGCCTGATGCGCGTGAAGAGAATCGTACGGTAGAGAAGGCGCTCGCAGGGTTGTGTTTTGACGCTTGCCCTCCGAGCGCTAGAATAGAGGACAGACTGGCTTCTCCTCAGGTGAAGCACAGAAGGGCGGTTGTTCTCATGGCTGGAAAGAGCGATGTCATCTACACAGCGCGCCCCTCTCTGCGACAGCCGTACATGGTCATCGGGCTGAATGGCTGGGTGGACGGCGGCGAAACGGCAACAGGGAGTCTCCGCTTTCTCCGGCGGAAGCTCCGGCCCCGGAAGCTCGCCGAGATTCCGCTTGGCCGCTTCCATGTCTACCAGGTGCCGGGGCAACTCTCGCTGCGGCCGCACTGCAAGGTGGAGGAGGGGCTTCTCAAGGAGTACGTGCCCCAACGCAATGTGTTCTACTACTGGGTGAATCCGCACGGCGACAGAGATATCATTCTCTTTCAAGGCGTTGAGCCCAACTTGAACTGGGAGGAGTATGCGGCCGCGGTACTCGGGGTGGCCCGGGAGTTCGAAGTCAGCCGTATCTACATGCTGGGCGGCGTGCTTGACAAGACACCTCACACGCGGGAGCCGGGGGTGTCCTGCGTGTGCACGAGCGAGGAGTTGCGGGACGAGCTGGCGCGCCATGATGTCGACTTCGTAGACTACGAAGGGCCCGGAGGTGTCCGGACCACACTTCTGTACCTGTGCCAGCGTCTGCATCTGGGGATGGCCCTGCTGCACGCGCACGTGACCTACTATCCCGAGTTCAACATGGTGATTGCCCACAACCCCAAAGCGATTCGGGCCGTGCTGAAGCGCCTGAACAGGCTCCTGTCGCTGGATCTGGACCTCGGGGAGCTGGACAGACAGTCAAGTGAGTTCGAAGCCCGGATTTCATACATGGCGCTGCAGAACCGCGAGTTCCAGTCCTACGTTGAAGCCCTGGAGAAGGACTACGGCGAGCCGGAAGCGGATGATACCCGGGAGTTGTCCGCGGACGAGGCGATTCACGCGGTGGAAGAGCTTCTCCGTGGTCATCCGGACGATGAGGGCTAGCAGGCCACCCCTGCCCCTCTTTCCTTCCCGCCCCGCCCTGTTGAAGGGGCGAAGCGCATTGTTCCACCAGACCCCTTCCGGACACGGCTCTATCGCAAACTTCACGTAGCCTGATAGACTGAGGCGTGTCTCCGTACAGAGCTTCGTTGTGAAGACACGTCATTACTACGGCTACACCATAGTTGCGGCCTGCTTCTTCATACAGGCTGTCTCTGTTGGCGCCATGGTCACGTATGGCGTCTTCTTCAAGCCTCTTCAGGCGGAGTTCGGCTGGTCGCGGACATTCCTCTCGGGCGCTTCTTCCGTCGTGTTTGTTGTGATGGGCGGACTGGGGATACTGCTCGGCCGCCTGAATGATCGTCTCGGCCCACGCCAGCTCATTCTGGTTTCGGGGCTCGTGCTTGGCAGCGGCTATCTGCTCATGTCCCTTCTCGAGGCACCGTGGCAACTCTATCTGTTCTACGGCGTCATGGTCGGCGTTGGGATGAGCAGCCATGACATCGTCACTCTCTCAACCATCGCGCGCTGGTTCAGACAACGGCGCGGACTGATGACCGGGATTGTGAAGGCGGGCACTGGCACGGGTCAACTCTTGCTCCCTTTGCTGGCCAGCTCTCTCATCGTGCTCCATGGCTGGCGTAACACGTACCTGTTCATCGGCGCGGGCGTTCTGCTCATCTACATGGTCGCCTCGCGGCTCTTGCGGCGCTCGCCGCAGGAGATGGGGTTGGAGGTCGACGGCCATACCACGGTTGTCGGGGCTCTCGATGAGGAGGGGGGTGGAATCCTGCTGGGGGAAGCCGTCAGGACACGCCAGTTCTGGCTCTGCTGCGTCGCGTATTTTTGTGTCATCTTCTGCCTGCTCACAATCATCGTTCATATCGTGCCGCATGCGTCTGATATCGGCCTGTCCGCGAGGAGTGCTGCGGCGGTGATGTCCACTATTGGTGGAGCGAGTATTGTTGGCAGGATAGCGATGGGGGCGACTGCCGACCGTATCGGGAGCCGCCGCGCCTTCATCATCTGCTTCATCGTGCTTCTGGCCGCCCTTGTCTGGCTGCAGGGTGCCTCGAGGCCATGGATGCTGTTCCTCTTCGCCCTCGTCTACGGTTTCGCGCACGGGGGTTTCTACACGGTGCTGTCACCGACGATTGCGGAGCTATTCGGGATGAGTGCTCACGGGGTCATCTTCGGCATTGTGTACTTCTGCGGAACGCTCGGCGGGGCCATCGGTCCGGTTGTTGCCGGAAAGACGTTTGACGTCCTGCAGAGCTACGACCCAGCCTTCCTGTTGCTCATCGGGCTTGCGGCACTGGGTCTGGTGCTTGTGCTTGCCTTGCGCCCCCTGCACAGCCACGTGTGAGTCAGGGTGCGCAGGGAGGAAGCGAAATCGTGACAGCGGCAAGATTGTCATTCGACAACATCCATGTCGATGACCCGGCAGGCTGGAGCGGTCGCAGGGGTCTGCGTCGACGCTTACGACGCGCGGGAAATCATGTGGCAGGCGCCAGGGTCGTGGACCTCGACGGTGCAGTGGCATTCCTCTTCGTGCCTGCGACACCCCAGGTCGGGAATGGCGCCTCAGGGATTCGTGTGGGCAGGAAGGCGATGCGGGAGCCGGGTTCATCGCGTCGGCCCGGGAGTGCGGCATCTGGGAACCTCATGACCGGTGAGTACAGGGAACTGAGGAAGGGAGAAGATGATGCAGTACCAGCAAGACCATATTCATCTCACGACCCAGGATGTGGACGAGTGGGCGCAGTTCTATGTTGAAGCGTTTGGGGCGAAAGTCGTGGGCACCATGGAGGCGTTTGGCACCAAGATGGTGAACCTCGACATGGGGGGAGCGCCGCTCAGAATCTCAAACAGCACCGGCGTTGAGAAGGGACTCAGCCAGGAGCGCGGCGAGGTCGTGCTTCCCGAGGAAGGCTACCATCACCTCGGGTTCCGGGTGGATGATATCGACCAGTGCATAGCCGACCTCGCTCAACGGGGTGTGGAGGTTGAGGTGAGGGTTGCCCAGGCCCGACCGGGATTGCGGTATGGCTTCGTCAAGTGCCCGGGCAACGTGCGCATCGAGCTGGTCGAGCAGAGCGACTAGCGTTCTGGCGGTTCTGCCAGGCGAATTCCCGACCCGCGGGCGCGCAGCAGTCCTGCCTAGTCCGGCACGGGAGTGGTGATTGAGCCCGCGGTTATTACGTGCATGCCCTCGTCGTTCACGGCAGTTGCGAGGAAGTCGAATGTCTGTCCGCAGTCTGCCTCAAACGGGAGCGTCTTGCTGTAGAAAGTGGTGGAGATGGGGCCGGAGTTGAACCAGGGCAGTCCATTCATCTCGATGCTGACGGTCTGAACGGGGTAGCTGCCTCCCGTAAGGTCCTCGGCGGACACATAGACGGTGACGAAGCTGGTACACTCCGACGGGTCGCCGAAGCTCTCGGCCTCGATTTCCAGACTGATACATAGCACGTCCTCGGGGGCGGGTGGTGGAGCTTCCTCTCCGTACACCATCACAAGTGCAAGATCGGCGGACACGACGATATTGCTGTAGTCCGCCGAGCAGTGTCCGCTTGCCGTGGCCTTGTTGATGTTCGGCCCGGGCTCCTCCGCCACCGCATCGTACTCGATTGCAATCACCTCTCCAGGAGACAGGGGACCGAATTCCCCGAGGTCCCATAGGAGAAGGGAGCCCGCGTCCGAAGTCCAGACGCGGTCCGGCTCCCGGTCCTCGCCATCTCCAGCGAAGTCCAGGGTGGCGTCATTGTCGTATGTCAAGCAACCTGCCAGCTCGTCGATAATCTCCAGGTCGACTATGTCCGTGCACTCGCCCGTGTTCTCGATCTCTATCCTGAATCTGACTCCATCGCCCGGTTCAGCTTCTATCTGGTTGACCCATCCGTCTTCCAGGTCGCTCCAGACCCATTTGTCGACGTCGATGTCCGGCTTGCACGGGCACTTGCACTCACAGTGCTGGCTGTCCTCCCATGGTTCCTGCGACTTGCCGCGCTTCTTGTTGTTCTCGGCGACGCTGCCCTCCCCGTTTTCGTGTGCCTCCTGGGGATCGACGCCGTCCGGCGGGTCATCCGTGTCGGTCTCTTCGTCACGCATGCCTTCGACCAGTCCCTGCGTGTACACTCCGCCGTCGGGATAGGTCGCCCATGATTCCGTGTCCGTTGACGTGCCGACCACGGTCCGGCCCTCGCCCGTGACGCCGTCAACAGCGAAGTTGGCTGCGAAGCAGGATTCCAGGATAACCGTCACATGGCAGCAGCAGCCCGGCTTCTCACAGTCCTCGTCCGGGCAGGCCGGTATCTTGTTGAGGAAGTCCTTGAGGCTGTTGTCCTTGCCGTCATCCGCATCCCCGTTGTCCGTGGGATTCATGTTCTCCTGTGTCCTGCCGCTCGAGTCCTTGATGGCGATGCCTCCATCCTCTCTACCGTGGCCACAGATGTAGATGAGGACGTGGTCGCCGCACTTCACACTGGAGGCGAGTTGGCTGAACGCGTTGCCGATGTTCGCGAGCGAGGTCTGGCTGCTCCCTGGCTTGTTCGGGCCGAGGTTGGCAACGGAGCTGTAGCCCTGGTCCTGAGCCGCTCCGCTCACGGCATCACACGAGCCCTGGACTATGGGCGTTCCCTGTGCGAGGTCCTTGTTGCTATCGCCGCAATTGATGACGATTACGTGGTAGTTGATATCGTAGCCGCACGGTCCCTTCGCGGGTCCGGGTGCAGGTGGTTGCCCTCCCCCGTTCTTCTTGCCATCGCCACCGGGTGGTAGACCGGGTGCGGGCGGCCAGCGGACCAGCTTCGGAGGTGGAGGTTTCTCCATGAGGAACGCGAAGTAGTCCTCCACCTCCCCGTAGTCGTACTTGCCACTGCCGTCCCAACCTCCCGCACGCTTGAACGTGCCCTCGCTGACGCTCTGTCGAGAGAGGAGGGCCCGCATCCATACGGGCGAGAAGCGAACGTTCCTCGTGCCCCAGGCGAATGAGGGAGTGATGACGGTCTCCGAATCGCCGGGGGCGACGTTGACGGTGAGGTTAACGACCGGCCACTCATCGCCATTGGAGCCCGTAGTCCAGTCGCCGCTCTGGTCGAAGTCGATGAGCACGTTGAGGTAGCGCGTCACGTCTGGAGCGCTTTGCTTGACGGAGACCGTGAAGGCAAGCCGACTGTCACTGCCGTCGAGGATGACAAATGCCCGCTCATCGCTGTCGGCGTCAACCAGATTGGGAACGCCATCCGGGTCGTTCGGGTCCGTTGCGTCAGCTTCGGCATTGACCGCGCGACCGAGCGTCTCCTGGCCTATGGTCACAGCGTGACACCCGGGTCTGCCCCGAATGCTGTTCGATGTAGCGTAGAGCGTTGGAAAGCGACCCGGAACTCCCCGATAGGCATCCGTTCCGTCCGGTGCGTCGCCGTAGTCAGCCTTTGGCGCGCTGCTGCGGGATGCCGGGCCGGGTACGGCGGAGTCGAGAATGGAAAGGACCTCGATGAGATGCCAGCTCTGTGTGCCGTCACTCCACATCGAGCTGCCGTTTATGTCGGGTGGCCAGGACTCGGAGACTACCTCGTAGTCTCCGCTGGCCGCGTCGATGAACACGTAGCGGGTGGGGTGAGCGTAGAAGGCCTCGGGCGCGTCGTCTATGAAGGCGAACCACGTATCGCCCTCGATGGCGTATCGGGCGCCGCTCTCCGAACTGACGACGTCACCATCGGACAGAGGCTCGGAGGGCATGTAGGCAGAGACACGTGAGGTGGAGGATGTGGGTGTCAGCACCTCTCTGAGGAGCACCTGGAGCGCACCGAGCTTGTCGAGCGGCTCCGGTCCGGCAGGGGGAGGCTCGTCGTGAGG
>JAUVYD010000241.1 GCA_030603265.1 Dehalococcoidia bacterium | reverse complement strand
AGCTCCATCGAGGAGAAGGCGCTTGGCGCCATCCACAAGGGTGGCACCACCCCGCTCACCGAGGTGGTCGACTACGCTGAGATACCGGAAGGCAAGGGCATGTGGTTCATGAACACGCCAGGCAACGACATGATGTCGGTCACCGGCCTCGCCGCCGGCGGCTGCAACATAATGACCTACTCCACGGAGGGGGCGGCGCCCTACGGCTTCCCATGGGTCCCCGTCATCAAGATAACGGCACGGAAGGACCACTTCCGGAAGTACCCCGACCTGCTTGACTACCTCGTGGATATCGAGTGGGCCCTCACTGACATCGACGCGGTAGGCCAGGACCTGTTCAACTTCATGATCGAGGTCGCGAACGGACGAAAGACGCAGAGCGAGATACTCGGCTACACCTGCGCTCAGGACATCTGGAGAGTCGTCCCTGCTTCCTAGGAAAGGCCAATAAAGACGCGGGGCGCGCCGCCGCAGACCAGCGGAGGGCGCCCCATACTTGCAATCGGGGCGGCCTTAGATGAGGCCCCAGTCCCGAAAGCCCTCTCGGATTGCGGCGAGGTACTCGGGTGACGGAGCCAACTCGGCTGCCCGCTCCTTCTTGTAGTACATGACCGCCTCGATGGCGTCACCCATGTCGTTGAACACGATGACGTTCATCCGGTCGTAGACGGTCGGGTACCCCTCGTGCCGGTCGAGCGAACGAAGGCACTTCTCATCTATCTCGTACACACCGCCCAGGACCTGCTCCCCCCTCTGAAGGCGCACCGTCGCGGTACCACCCTGCCGGCTCCGCGAGCCACCCGTGAAGATGAGAGTGTAGTTCGGAAGCCTCGCGCTGAAGCGGCGTTTCGCTCCGGGGCAGCGCTGCTGCATCTGGCGCGTGCTCAGGTTCGAGCCGTACGCGAAGTAGTTCATGGCTCACTGCCGTTGCCAGATAGCACGGCCGGGGCCCTCATCTCGACCGGGCCCGCAGGGTCCGCTAGCACTTCACGTTGTCCGCCAGCTCGGCGAACTGCTCCATCGGAATGACAGACCAGGTCTCGGTCTGGATGCCGGGGTCGAGATACGAGATGGCCAGAGGCACACCCGCCGCCTTCTCCTGGTCGGGCGCCTCGAACACGAAGGCCATGTCGTACGGCCCCAGTATGCCGTACGAGCCGACGAGCTTTATTCCGCTGCCTTCGATTCGCTTGGCGCTCTCCCGCCACTCCTTGCAGAAGTTGGAGATACCCCTCGCCTCCTGGTGTGTGAACCTCACCATAGTCATGTACATCGCCATGGGTGAACCTCCTGTCTCTCTCCTCCTGTGATCGTTCTTGTATCACAGGACACCAAGCTTTTCAAACGTAGCAAAATGCCCCTGCACCGACGGAATGCCGGCGGAGGGGCATCGTGTGGCAAGCCAACCGGATGTCCTCAATCAGACCAGAATCGCGATAAGCCCCACGATAATCAGGTAGATGCCAACGAGGTAGTTCAGAATCTTGGGGAAAACCAGGACAATAATCCCGAATACGATGCTGGCAATACCAAACAGAAGCCCTGCTCCAAACGGCACTGTTCTTACCTCCTCTCCACTAGGCTCAGTCTATTCTGCCAGAAACGGGATTTCCCCACAACAGCCCTGGAGTCTCCCCGAATTCACGCGACGCGCTCCATCGCAAGTGCCGCGGCGCCGAGCAGAGGAGAGTCGTCCCCCAGCAACGCGCTGCGTATCTCCACATCACAGGCATCGGCCACATAGGCCCGTTCTTTCGCCACCGCCGCCGCGGGGCCCAGCAGCGCCTCGCCTATCTTCGACAACCCTCCACCGATGAGAATCAGCGACGGATTGAACAGGTTGATGAGGTTGGCCAGCCCCACGCCAACGTAGAACGCGGTCGTCGCTATCATCTCCTGCGCCAGGGCATCGCCCTGCTGCGCTGCGATGGACACGAGCTGTGCGTCTATCTTCCCGAGGTCTCCCCCCACAAGCTCGCCTATCGAGCTGGCCTCTCCTTCCTCGATGCGCAGAGCCGTCCGCTCCGCGAGCGCCCGCCCGGATGCGAGCGATTCCCAGCAACCATGTCTTCCGCACGGGCACTCAGGCCCATTCACGTCTATGACCATGTGCCCCACTTCGCCGGCGGCCCCACAGGAGCCTTCGTAGAGCTTCCCTCCCGCTACTATGCCCCCACCGATGCCGGTGCTCACTGTGATGTAGACCAGGTCAGCCACCGCCCGGTTGAGCCCGAACTGCCACTCGCCAAGTGCCGCAAGCGTCGCATCGTTCCCGAGCCGCACCGGCATCCCAAGGCGTTCCGAAAGCATGCTCCTGAGTGGCGTGCGCCGCAGCGAGGGGATGTTCGGGGAGAACACGACGACTCCCTTCTGCGTGT
>JAUVYD010000017.1 GCA_030603265.1 Dehalococcoidia bacterium | reverse complement strand
CGTAGGCGCTGCCGATCAACTCATCGTGAGTGCCGTCAGGACTGAGAAGAACCAGTGGTGCGAGGGACTCACCATCCAGTCGGTTGCCGACCAGTTGGGAAAAAGCGCCTGGGACACTATCTGCGACCTTCTTATCGAGGAAAACCTCGAGGTGGCATTCTACGTGTTTACTGGCGACATGAATGACGTACGAACAATCATTACGCACCCGGCGCACATGGTCTGCACGGACGGCCTGAGAATCGGAGGCAGGCCGAATCCGCGTACGTACGGCACCTACCCCAAGATACTTGGTCAGATGGTAAGGGATGAAGCGGTGATGCCCCTGGAACAAGCCATACGCAAGATGACCTCCTTCCCCGCCCAGCGATTCGGACTTTCCGACAGGGGAATACTGCGGGATGGAATGAAGGCAGACATTGTGGTCTTTGACCCGCTGACAATCAGCGGTGTGGCCACGTTCGAGAAACCAAAGCAGTTCCCCCTGGGAATCGACTACGTCTTCGTCAACGGCGCCATGGTTGTCGACAAGGGCAGACACACCGGGAAGACGCCCGGAGTGGCTCTGCGACATTCCGGCCTGGCCCGGTGACAACCAGCTAGAGGCCCCTCGACGAGAGTGACTGTGATAGTGTGACACGAATAGGATTACCGCCAGGAGGTGTACATGATTCCAGCAATTGAGAAACTGCCCCGCGTGCAACTCGGCTTCTACCCGACCCCACTGACCGACGCCAGGCACCTGTCCGCTGAGCTGGGCGGCCCTCGCATCTTCATCAAGAGAGACGACCTGAGTGGACTCGCACTCGGGGGCAACAAAGCCCGGAAGCTCGAGTTCATCCTTGCAGAGGCAAAGAAACACGGCGCGACAACTCTCGTTAGCACCGCGAGTGCCCAGTCGAACTTCTGCCTGCAGACTGCCGCCGCAGGACGGAGGCTGGGAATGAAGAGCAGCTTCGTTCTCTTCAAGGGGGTCCACAACGAGACACAGGGGAACCTGCTGCTCCAGAACATCCTTGGCTCGAGCGTCGAGATTCTCGACACCGCGGACATGAGTCTCATTCTGGGGAGCTTCATCTCCGACAAACTGGACGCGGTAGCTGAAGAGCTGAAGGCCAGAGGCGAAACCCCTTACGTCATCAAGCACAGCCTTCCGGGAATTCCTGCGATTCTGGGCGTCGTCGGATGGGTGACGGCAGCCGAGGAACTCAACCAGCAGTTTGAGAAGCTCGGCATTGAGCCGGACTATGTCGTACTGGCAAATGGTGGCGGGGGCACGCAGGCGGGACTGGAACTAGGGGCACGATACCTGAAAGCCAAGTGGAAGGTAGTCGGCATTCCTGTCCTCAACAGAAGCGAGGCCGCACGGAAGGCTGTTGCCGACCAGGCAACAGCCGCGTCAGACTTCCTGGGTATGGGCATCAGCATGAGCCCGGACGAAGTAGAGATCCACGATGACTATCTCGGCGAAGGATATGGCATTCCAACGCCGGGGTGTCTTGATGCCATCAGGACAATGGCGCAGACCGAGGCAATCTTCCTCTGCCCCGTATACACGGGCAAGGGGCTGGCCGGCCTGATAGACCTTAGCAAGAAGGGCCGCTTCTCATCATCAGACACAGTGGTCTTCGTGCACACCGGCGGCGTCCCCGCTCTGTTCGCCTATGACAAGGAGGTCGCGCGCTAGCCTCCTGCAGGCATGCATCACCACGTACGCGTGCGGTTCACGTTCAATCCAGGCATCGAGTGAACCGGAAGGAGCGGGCGCATGCAACCTGCTGCTGGCTCCGTAGATGGACAGCAGAGCGCCCTTGCCGCGGCGAGTGAGCGCTGGCCAGTGCGCACCAGATGAAGAGAGGTTAGAGCGGCTGAAACACAACACAATCACAATGGAGGAACCGTCAACATGAAACAGCCTGTAATCACCGATAAGGCCCCGGCTCCGGCCGGTCCATACACCCCGGGTCTCGTCGTCGGGGAATTCGTGTTCGTATCAGGACAAGGGCCGTTCGAGCCCAAGACCAAGAAGATGCCTGAGGGTATCGAGGAACAGACGAAACAGACGTTAGACAACATCAAGGCCATACTGGAGGCCGGCGGCGCCCGCATGGCTGATGTGGTCAAGGTCACTGTTCTCCTCACTGACCTGTCCGATTTCCAGAGCATGAACAAGGTCTATGCTGACTACTTCCCGGAGCCGGCTCCGACGCGCACCACCTTTGGCGTCGCCCTTGCAATCCCGGGGATGCGCATCGAGATTGACGCAATCGCACATGTAGGCAAGTAGACAGAGAGTCTTCTTGCTCTCGCAAAACAATGGAACGGCCTTGAGAGGTGAAACCGCATGGCATCCGAACTAGGTTACCTTGACACTCCTTCGCTGCTCGTCGATATCGACAAGATGGAGAGGAATCTCCAGGAAATGGCCAACGTGGCGGCCGATGCGAGCGTGGGCTTGCGACCTCACGTCAAGACACACAAGAGCCCCCTGCTGGCAAAACGACAGATAGAGCTTGGCGCCAGCGGCATCACCGTGGCGAAGATTGGTGAAGCAGAGGTGATGGCTGACGCCGGCATCAAGGATATTCGCATAGCGTACCCCATCGTCAGCGAGCCCAAACTTGCACGGCTGGGCAAATTGATGGAGAGGGCGAACGTGTCCATTTCCATTGACAACTACGAGGTCGCCCGTGGCTTGTCCGACCTTGGACAACGTGTCGGCAAGACAATCCGTGTCCTCCTGAAGATCAACACAGGACTTGACCGCGTGGGCGTCACACCTCCGGAGTCTCTCGCAATAGCAACACAGATCGCCTCCCTGCCTGGGCTCCAGCTGATTGGCATCCTCACGCACGAAGGGCATGCGCTGAAGGAGCGTTCCGCCGAGGGAGCCAGGAAGCGCGCCATACAAGCCGGCGAGGCAATGGTGCAGACGGCTCAACAATTGCGCCGTGCCGGCATTGGCATCGAGGAAGTAAGCGTCGGCTCAACTCCGACTGCCAGGGATATCGCCTACGTCAGTGGAGTAACGGAGATCCGGCCCGGGACCTATATCTTCAACGACTTCAACGTAGTGACCATCGGAGTAGCCACCGAAGATACTTGTGCGCTCACGGTGCTCGCTACCGTGGTCAGCATTCCGGCTGACAACCGTGCAGTCATCGATGCCGGCTCAAAGACGCTCAGTTCCGACCTGCTGTCCCCCACCTCCGGCGGACCCGGCTATGGCTATGTCAAGGGCTATCCGGACGTGCGAGTGGATCGCCTCAGCGAGGAGCACGGTGTGCTGAGCCTGGAAAACGCCAGGGTCCGCATGGAGATAGGTCAGCGTGTCGAAATAATACCCAATCATGTCTGCCCGGTGGTCAATCTGGCGGATGTCATGTACGGGATGAGGAAGGGCGAATTTGAGAAGCAGATTGCTGTGCTGGCAAGAGGCAAGAACAGGTAGTTGAACGCCATCAAGTGACGGGGGAAGGCAAGACGACGCAGAGAAGTACAGTGGCAATTGTCAGGACGACGGTGCCTCCTGGTGAGGAAGACGTCGACCGCATGGTCAGGGAGGCAGTGCGACTCTCGGGCGGCCTCAAGGACCTGGTGGCGTGCGGGGCAACCGTCATTATCAAGCCGAACCTGGTGGCGCCTGCTGCCCCGGAGCGAGGCGCCACAACTGACCCGAGGGTATGCAAATCCCTGGCTGACCAGGTCAGAGAACTCGGAGCTCATCCTCTGATTGCGGACGGTTCCGCGATCGGCGAGGACACAGAGGAATCGTTCCGCGTCTGTGGCTATGATGCACTTCGGTCGCAAGGCTACGAACTGATTGATCTCAAGAAGGCCGGGACGGTGAAGGTGCCTGTACCCGGCGGCACCGCGCTCAACGAGTTGCATTTGCCGGAGGTCGTAGTTCTGGCCGACGCAATCATCAATGTCCCGAAGATGAAGACCCACGACCAGGTTCTGGCGACACTCGCAATCAAGAACATGAAAGGCATTCTGCCTGACACTCTCAAGAAGAAGTTCCACACGACGTTCGGGGTCTTCCGTGCGGTGGCAGAACTCAATACCGTGGTGAAGCCTGTCCTTTCCGTGATGGACGCAATCATTGCACACGAGGGGCTGGGGCCGGTTTTCGGGACTCCTGTGGAGATGGGCCTGATTGTCGCAGGAAGAGATCCTGTGGCCCTGGACACAATTGCAGGTCTCGTAATGGGTATCGAACCAACGCGGATAGAGACGACCGGTCACGCAGCCGAACTCGGACTTGGCACCATGGACATCAGCATGATTGATGTGGTCGGGGTGCCGGTTGAGCAGGTTCGAAGGCGCTTCAAGCTGGCAAGCGAGGCGCTGGAGGAGGCGCTCTTTCTCCCTCCAGGATTCGAGCTGCTATTCAACGAGATGGCGTGTACGGGCTGCCGCAACGGAGTACTCAGCACACTGAGGGACCTCGAGATTGAGGGCAGAATGGACATACTTCGTGATATGCGCATAGTGGCCGGGAAGATGGACGCGCCGCCACCGGCGAGCGACAAACGGACGCTGTTTGTAGGCGTCTGCACCGCCGGATTCAGGAAGCTCGGCGAATACGTTCAGGGTTGTCCTCCCAACAACGTGGATATCCTCTCGGCGATAACCGGAACATCGGATCACGAGTTCTTTGCCCGCACCCAGGAGTAGCGATTTCGCGCCTGCACGGCACTCCGGGACAGGCGTCGGTTGGCCCCTGCGGGCAACGCTGCTATGCCACTCGCGTGACGAACGGCGTCCCTCTACCTGGCGGAATCGTCGCAACACTTGAGACAGTCGCGAACAGGGTTGGCATCGAGTTCCAGAGGCCGGCGCAGCAGACAGCGAAGAACTCGAGCATATCTACAGTCGAGCCGAACGGACTGAGACGTACCGTACCTCGATACGGTAAAATAGGCGACAATTCTAAGTCCTGCACACGTAAGGAGAACAAGCGTATGAGCGAACGCGGAACGGAACACATCTTCGGAATGGCTGCCGAACGGGGGCGATGGCTCTTCATCGCCGCGGGCTTCTTCATCAACATCTGCCTCGGCAGCGTGTACGCGTACAGCGTGTTCCGCAACCCGGTGCAGGAGCTGTTCGGAAGCAGCACCTTCGAGAGCGGGTTGCCCTTCATGGTCTTTCTGGCGTCCTTCGCCATCCTGATGTTCTTCGGTAGCCGCCTCATGGGAACCCTCGGACCGAAGAAGGTCGGAATGATAGGCGGCGCTCTCGTTGGCGGCGGATGGATTCTCTCAGGAATCCTGCCCCAGGCCATACCAAGTATCTGGACACTGGTGTTTACCTACGGGATTATTGGCGGCTCCGGCGTTGGCCTCGCCTACGGCGGCCCACTCGCGGTTGCCACCCGATGGTTCCCTGACAGGAAAGGCCTTGCTGTCGGTCTCACAATCGCAGGATTCGGCGCGTCGCCGTTCGTCACGGCCAACCTGGCGCGACCGCTGATCGAGAGCAACGGCCCACTTCAAACCTTCATGCTCATGGGAATAGTATTCCTGGGCGTCGTAATCGCCCTTTCCTCCCTCCTGAGGTTCCCGTCTCCCGAGTGGAAGCCTGCCGGCCTCAGCACCGCCACGGCTTCACGCGCCCCACGGCCGGAACTGGAGCCCGCGCAGATGGTCAAGACCTCCACGTTCTGGGGTCTATTCCTGGTCTACACCATCGGTTGTCTCGCCGGCCTGATGGCCATCGGCATCTCAAGTCCGGTGGGCACCGAGACCGTCAAACTCGACACGGCAGCAGCAGCAGCCATGGTTGGCGTATTCGCGCTCTTCAATGGAGCAGGCCGACCACTGTTCGGGTGGCTCACCGACAGGATCAGCCCAAGATGGGCTTCGACAATGTCGATGGTTGTCATTTTCGTGGCATCGCTGGTCATGCTGAGAGCCGCCTCGGGCGCCGTTACCCTGTACACCGTGTGTTTCTCCGCACTGTGGCTGTGTCTCGGTGGCTGGTTGGCGATTGGCCCCACCTCCACGACCACGTTCTTCGGGGCGAAGAACTATGCTCGCAACTACAGCTATGTCTTCTTCGGTTACGGCATCGCCGCCATACTTGCCAACATCATCTCGGGGCAGTCCAAGGACCTGTTCGGGAGCTACGATGTGGCGTTCATGATTGTGGCCGGCCTTGCAGTCGTCGGCGCGGTGTTGTCCATCGTGCTGCTGAAGCCACCGAAGACCGCGTAGCGACATACTGACCGACACGACGAAGTCCCCTCAGGGGGACCTTCGTCATAATCAGGGGGCACGGAATTGCAGCACAGCCGGGGTTTCGCCACCACCATCAACTGCATGGACGGCAGAGTGCAGTTGCCGATTATCGAGTGGATGCAGCAGGAATACGGGGTCGACTACGTCGACGCTCTCACTGAGCCGGGCCCCATCAAGATACTGTCCGAGAATGAAGACGCGGCCACGGTCGCATCCATCAAGCGAAGGCTCGACATATCTGCCCGCCTGCACGGGTCCTGCGCTATCAGCGTCGTGGCGCACTACGACTGTGGCGGCAACCCCGTGGACAAGGACACGCAGATGGTCCAGCTCGCCTCGGCCATAGAGCGCGTCAGGGACTGGGGCTACGGTCTGCCAATCGTCGGCCTGTGGGTGGATGAGCACTGGATAGTCCATCCGGTGCAGCGAGATTAGCCGGGCCGGCACACGTCAGACAACAAGAGGCCCTGTGGCGCATAGCCACAGGGCCTCCATTTGTGTGCTACCGCACGTACACGCGCCGCGGGCTACATCCGCAATCGCGCCAGCGCGTCCCGGTCCAGTTCGTACCCGATGCCGGGCACCTGCGGAACCTTTATCCATCCGTTCTTGGGCTGAGGAGGGTCGCGGTAGATGACTTCCCACCACGGCATGTGCTCGGTCCAGAGTCCATTCGGGATTGCCGCCACCAGGTGCAACGAGAACTCGTCGAACAGATGGCTGACCACCGGCAAATTGTAGGCCTCCGCCATCGCCGCCACCTTCATCCATTCCGTGACACCACCTACGGCCTGGACATCAATCATCGCGATGTCCGTAGCTTTCCTTTCGAACAACTCGCGGAAGCCGCGCTTGAGGCTGATATCCTCCCCCGAAACCACCGGCATGTCGAGCGCCGCCGCTATCTGAGACAGTCCATCCACGTTGTGGCTGGGGATGGGGTCTTCGAGCCAGTACACGCCGTACTTCTCCATCTCCCTGCCCATGACGATGGACTCGTATGTCTCCCAAACCCAAAGCACATCAACCATTATGTCAATATCTGGCCCGACCGCCTCACGAATCGCCGCCAGTCTGGCGATATCCTCCTTGTGAGACTTCCATCCCATCCGCATCTTCACTGCCGGGAATCCTTGTGCCACCAGGTCCGCAGCCTCTTTCTGGAGTTCATCGATGGTTCTGTCGCGCCAGAGATAGTTGCTCGCGTACACAGGAACCTCGTCGCGGAAACCTCCAAGCACTTTGGCAAGAGGCATCTCGAGCGCCTTGGCACGAAGGTTCCACAGCGCCATATCCACAGCCGCGAGCGCATACACGCCGAACCCGTTGTGCCCGATGCGCTTGGCCGTCTTCCAGAGGGTCTCCCACGCCTGAGCCCATCTGAACACATCCACACCGACGATAGTCTCTGCCACCGCATCAACACATGCCTTGAGAGGTTTGATATTCATCCCGTTGAAGACCATCGTGAGTCCGTGTGCGCTCAACCCTTCGTCCGTGAACACCTCAACCACTATAGGATTGAAGGTCTTGAACTCGACCGAGCCTACGAACGATTTCTCGACAGGTACAGAAAGAACAGTGCTCTCAACGCGCGAAATCTTCATGGTAATTCCCCCTTCACCTTCGAGGCGTCACCGGACATACGTAGAGAGGTGCACGCCAATGCAACCGAGTATACCAGCTTGTTCTAGCAACGTGGTGACTGCCTGACACAGCGTGTTGACCGTTCGGTCGACCACTCACACATAGCGAAGCGCATCGGGAAGGCACGTCTCCGCGCGGGGCTCAATGGCGCCTCTGCTACTATTGCTCTGCCGGGCCATCGGCCTGGACGCACACGTCAACACGCGACCTATCCGTCTTCAGAAAGGAGATAGCGAGATGCCGTACGGACAGGGCGACTTCCAATACGAGATTGTCGAGGACTGGGTCCAACTACCCGAAGGCTGGTCGTTCGTCGATGTCGCCGGCGTAGCCGTTGACCGGGAAGATAACGTTTACGTGCTCACTCGCAGCGAGCACCCTGTCATGGTATTCGACCGCGAGGGAAAACTCCTCAGGGACTGGGGAGGCGGTTTCTTCCGCCAGGCACACGGAAGCTGCATCGCCTCCGACGGCTCCATCTTCTGCACCGACGATGGCCACCACGTGGTGGCGAAGTTCACTCCCTCGGGCGAGTTACTGATGACGCTTGGCGCCAAAGGTCAGCCCTCGGACACAGGCTACACCCGAACGTGGGAGGTCTGGCAGAGCGTGTCAACCATACGTCGTGCCGGCCCCCCGTTCAACCGCCCGACGGGCGTGGCAGTATCGGCTGACGGAGACATCTTCGTGTCGGACGGATACGGCAACTGCAGGGTGCACCGCTTTGGTGCTGACGGCACACTGAAGTTCTCCTGGGGCGAGCCGGGCGGGTTGCCCGGCCAGTTCCGGCTTCCTCATGACATTGCTCTCGATAGCAGAGACCGCGTACTGGTTGCCGACCGTGAGAACAGTCGCATCCAGCTCTTCGACCAGAACGGAGCGTTTCTCGGCCAGTGGCATGACGTCATCCGGCCGACGGGGCTTTTCGTAGACAGCAGCGGCCTCGTGTACGTATCCGAATTCAGTATGCGAATCAGCGTGTTCAACGTCGAAGGCGAGTTGCTCGCGCGCTGGGGCAACCATACTTTCGACAGGGATACAGCGCTTCTTCACGCGCCACACGCAGTCGCGGTCGACTCACGTGGAGACGTGTACGTCGGCGAGGTCTCGAAAACATACGCCCACATGGACAAAGGGGCGCAAAGCATACACAAGTTCCGCCGGGTCAGCTAGTCGGCTCAGGGCTCCCACAAATGCCCGTCAGCTGACGCGACAAGCGGGTCGTTCTCACCTGGTAGCCCAGCATGTTGAGGAGGGTTGATATGTACTACGGAGAAGGGAACCTCCGATACGAACTGATGCCGGATTGGGCCGGGCTGCCGCAGGGCTGGTCCATGCCCGACGTTTGCGGTCTCGCAGTCGACCAGGAAGACAACGTCTACATACTGAACCGCGGCGAGCATCCTATCATCGTTCTTGACCGCGAAGGACGGTTCCTCAAGGCATGGGGAGAGGGGTTCTTCAGCCGCGCGCACGGGAGTTGCATCGCCCCTGATGGAGCGGTGTTCTGCACCGATGACGGCAGCCATGTCGTGGGCAAGTTCAGCCCCTCGGGTGAACTGCTCATGCTGCTGGGCACAAGGGAGCAGGCATCCGACACCGGCTACGTGCACGCATGGGACTTCTGGCAGGGCCTCGGGTCAGTAGTACGCAGCGGACCTCCCTTCAACCGGCCAACCGGCGTAGCAGTCACCGCTGCAGGCGACATCTTTGTAACTGACGGGTACGGAAACGCCAGAGTCCACCGCTTCGATGCCTCAGGGAGGCTCCAACTCTCGTGGGGCGAGCCGGGAGGAGGGCCGGGTCAGTTCCGACTGCCTCATGACATCGCCATAGACGCAAAGGGACGCCTGCTGGTCGCCGATCGCGAGAACAACCGTCTTCAGCTGTTCGACCAGACCGGTGCCTTTCTGGAGCAGTGGATAGACCTAGTCCGTCCAACCGGCATCTGCATCGACACCGACGGTCTGGTCTACGTGTCGGAGCTTGCCATGCGTATCAGCACGTTCAACCCTGACGGAGACCTGCTGGCGAGGTGGGGCAACCGTAGCGCGGAGAAGGAATCGGCGCTGTTTCACGGACCGCACACCATCGCGGTCGATTCTCGTGGGGACGTCTATGTCGGCGATGTCTCCATGACACATGCACGCGTGGACAAGGGTGCGAACACCGTTCAGAAGTTCCGCCGCGTCAGATAGCAAACCGGCCAGGAACCCGAGCATGTCTGTCACCTGGCAGGCCATGTCACCGTCTACAGGGACGGCGGTACTGCCTGATAGACAAGGGCAGCTTCCACTACATCTGCTGTCCCAACCACCTGGGCGAAATCGTCATCTGGGTTGGCTGGGCCGTTGCCACTTGGTCTCTGGCCGGTCTGAGCTTCGCTGTCTGGGCAGCCGCGAACCTCCTCCCGAGAGCACGAACCCATCTTCACTGGTACCGCGATTACTTCGAGGATTACCCGGCCGGGCGTAAGGCCGTCCTCCTCGGCCTGTGGTGAGCAACGGCCGGCGCAGAGAACCAGACCACGGAATTCCTCCGGTCCTGCGTCGCAGAAAGCCTCAGCTCTCGCTCTAACGGCAGGTGGAATGGCCGCCATGAGGGTACGCCGACAGCGTGCGCCGGACGGCACAGGCCCACTCTTCATACAGCTTGCCGCTCTGCTCTGCCGGCATCACGGGGTCGAATGCTCTATCGATACTCAGCGCATCCGAGAATTGGCTCACGTCGCTCCAGAAACCACTCCCCAACCCCGCGAGATAGGCCGCGCCACGGGCAGTGGTTTCAACGTCTTTCGGCCTCACCACCGTGACACCCAGGACATCCGCCTGAAACTGGCACAGGAAATCATTGGCACTGGCTCCACCGTCGGCTTTCAATTCCGGGATGGCGAGACCCGAGTCGCCAGCCATGGCATCCGTCACATCCTTCGTCCTATAGCACATCGACTCAAGGGCTGCCCGGACGATATGGTTCTTCGTCGTGCCCCTCGTAATGCCGACGATGGTTCCCCTCGCGTCGGGATCCCAGTACGGCGCGCCCAGTCCAACAAGGGCCGGGACGAAGTAGACCCCACCGTTGTCCGGCACGGCCCGTGCCATTCTCTCCGAGGAGTCTGCAGAGTCCAACAGATTCAGCCCATCACGCAACCACTGAATGGCCGCGCCCGCGCTGAATATCGCGCCCTCCAGGACATAGACAGGCCGTCCCGACACGCCACAACCCAGAGTCGTTATGAGGCGACGGTCACCAGCGGGTCTGCGCTCGCCAGCATTGAGAAGAACGAACGCCCCCGTGCCGTACGTGTTCTTCGCTGCGCCCGGCGTGAAGCAGGCCTGCCCGAACAGCGCCGCCTGCTGGTCTCCAGCCACGCCGGTAATGGGAATACCCGAAGGAAGACCGTAGCCTCCCACAGTAGAGCCAAATCTGCCCCAGGAGCTTTGTACCTCCGGCAACGCCCACCGCGGAACTCCGAACTCCTTCATGAGCTCATCACTCCAGCACAGCCGGTCGATGTCGAACAGCATCGTCCGGGCTGCATTGGTATGTTCAGTGGCGTGAGTCTGGCCCCCGGTCAGTTTCCACAGGAGCCAGCTATCTATGGTGCCGAAGCGCAGGCACCCGGCCTCAGCGCTCGCGCGCATCCTGGGAACGTTCTGCAAAAGCCATTCAAACTTGCTCGCCGAGAAATAGGCATCAACAGGCAGCCCCGTTATCCGACGAATGGCCTCCCGCATGCCCGAATCCTTGTTCAGTGCACTGCACCGTTCCGCCGTTCGCCTGCACTGCCAGACTACTGCGTTATGGAGGGATTCGCCGGTGCGGGCATCCCACGCAACCGCAGTTTCTCTCTGGTTCGCTATGCCGATGCAGGTTACGGAAACCGAAGGAGCCTGCTCCAGGACGTTCTTCAGGCATTCGACAACGCTTGCCCATATCTCCAGGGGCTCGTGCTCCACCCATCCCGACCGGGGGAAGTACTGAGGGAACTCCCGGTAGGCCGACGCCACCCGACCCCCGTCCGGACCATACAGAACCACCCGACTTCCTGTCGTCCCCTGGTCTATCGCCAGGACGCATTCCATCCTGCTCAACTCTTCAATCTCCCGGAAAGAGTGTAGTCCATTCGAAATCCCGCAATCTTAGCATCGTCCTTCGTGAGACAACAACAGGCGAATCAGACTCGTGCATCCAACGTGGCCGGCATCGTCCTTGGTTCTGGAATCGAAACTCGACGCCAGAGCTTACGGACGAATCGACACAGAATGGCCTGCGACGAAGCGCACCTCAATCCTGCAGCACTTTGCACCTCTCCTGGCTGTTCACCTTGAAGTCAGAACACTGATG
>JAUVYD010000249.1 GCA_030603265.1 Dehalococcoidia bacterium | reverse complement strand
GCTGCGAACATCAGCCGCACCTGCCGTTTTCTGCCCTCGTGTATCGTGATGCTGTATGCGTAGGGTGATTGGCCCTCGAGCAGTTCTATCCGGGCCGGCCAGGTGCGCTGCTCTTCAATGTCCACGCCTTTCTCGAGACTCTCGATGTCGTTGGCTGTCAGCCTGCCTGTTGTGGCGACGTAGTACTCCTTGTCGTGCTCGAATCTCGGATGTGTCAGTTCGTACGTCAAATGGCCGTCGTTCGTGAGGAGGAGAAGACCGGTGCTGTCCTCGTCGAGACGGCCCGCGGGATGAAGACCGGCACTCTTGTAGCTTTCAGGTAACAGGTCAAAGACCGTCGGTCTACCCCTGTCATCGCTCGTAGTGGAAAGACAATCCGCGGGCTTGTTCATCATGATGTAGATGCGCCGCGCGTACGGGCACGCAATCTTCAGTCCCATCACGACAATGGAGTCGCTCTCCGGGTCCACTTTCTGCGTGAACGACGAAGCGAGGCTGCCATTCACCTCCACCACTCCCGATTTCACCAGGGCGGCGCTCTCGCGACGGGAACCATAGCCCGCGTCCGTGAGGACCCTCACGAGAGGAGTTGAACTTGTGCTTTGTTGTTTCATGTGCTGATTGACGCTCTATGTACCGGCACCTAGAATAGCACTTTCCGGGGTAGTGCCGATTCCCTCGTCGCGGAGCAGCCGGTCTGCAGGCTGGTCGGCACCGGACCCGGTGCGTGGAGTTGAGTCCGGGAGGAACAGATACGATGGACAAGGCGAAGCTCGGGTTCATTGGCCTCGGCTATATGGGGAGGCCGATGTGCCGGAATCTCCTGGAGGCGGGCTACGAAGTGGCTGTCTGGAACCGCAGTCGTCCCGGTATCGACGAGTGCGTCTCCTACGGGGCCGTTGAGGTTTCGTCGGCAAGCGAACTGGCGTCTCGCTCGGATATCGTCATCACGATGGTGAAACACGGAGGAGATGTGTCCCAGGTTGCCCTGGAGCCGAACGGATTGCTTGCAGGCGCGCAGCCCGGGATGGTTCTCATCGACATGAGCACGATTTCGCCGCGGGAAGCTCGGACAATCGCGGCGGCGTTACGCGAGAGCGGTGTCCTGATGCTTGACGCTCCAGTCAGCGGGAGCACTGTCCGGGCAGTCTCGGGAACGCTGTCTATCATGGTGGGTGGACCGACTGAGGCTTTCGAGCGTAGCCTCCCGGTACTGGAGGTCCTCGGCAGCAGCATTGTGCATGTGGGCGAGGAGAACGGCGCCGGCCAGGGGGCCAAGCTGTGCAACCAGGTCCTCGTGATGGTGAATATGCTGGCGACCTGCGAGGCGCTCACTCTGGCCGGACGACTCGGCCTGGATGCCCGGCGCGTCTTCGATGCTGTGAAGTCAGGTGCGGGTGGCTCGTGGCAGCTCGAGAACATGGGGGCGCGATTGCTGGTCGGTGATCTTGAGCCGGGCGGCACGGTCGAAACCGTCCAGAAGGACCTCGACATCATGATGAAGGCCGCGTGTGACCTGGAGATAGTCCTGCCGGGCAGCTCGCTCGTGCAGCAGCTCTACAACGCTGTGGAGGCTGGGGGTCTGGGGAAGAAGGGGCATCAGGCACTGGTGGCGGCATACGAGATGCTCAGCGGCATTCGAATCGCAGACCACAGCTCGGGACCGCCACCGTCAGCGTGAGAGCTTGTGGCGCGTGCCGCAGCGTGGACACCGAAGTTCGCTACGCTTCAGGCCCGGTGGCACCCTGAGCCGGGCGCCGCAGTCGCAGTCGATAGTCCGATAGTCATTCGCTCGCCACATCACGTCGGAGACCTCTCGTGCGCGCTTGACCTCGGCGAATCCTGATGACTCCTGCCCTGGCGTGGGGGCGCGCAGCGGCACGGCGAGGGGCACCGCGAGTGCACTATGCGGAATTGCTCCGCCGCCCTTGCCTCGGACGCTGCGGAAGGCAGTGTCATAGTCCCCGAGTGCGGCGCCGCTCATCGAGCGC
>JAUVYD010000002.1 GCA_030603265.1 Dehalococcoidia bacterium | reverse complement strand
GGGAGGAAGAGGACGCAATCGCCGTTGTGAAGCGCTGCCTCGAGCTTGGCATCACGTACCTTGACACGGCGAACGCGTACACGACCAGCGAGGACCGCATGGGCAGAGCGCTGGAGGGGTGGAAGGGAAAAGTCATCCTGTCCACAAAGACCCAGAGCCGTACGCCCAACGGCGTCGAGGCGCACCTCGAGCAGAGCCTCAAGATGCTTCAGGTGGACACCATCGACCTCTACCAGTTCCACAACGTGAGCAGCTTCCCGGAGCTGGAGAAGGTACTTGACCCGACGGGACCCTTTCCCTTCGTGGAGCAGGCGAAACGCGCCGGCAAGATCAGGCACATAGACATCACGTCGCACCAGATTGATGTGGCGAAGGAGGCAGTGAAGACCGGGCGCTTCGAGACCGTCATGTACCCGTTCAACTTCATTGCCCACGAGCCGGGCGAGGAACTCGCATCTCTTGCGTTGCAGCACGATGTGGCCTTCATCGCCATGAAGCCTTTCGCGGGAGGCATAATTGACAACGCGACGCTCGCCATCAAGTACCTCCTGCAGTACCCGAATGTCGTCCCGATACCGGGCATCGAACGGATAGCAGAGATAGAGGGGATTGTCCGCATAGTCGAGGGACCCGTCGAGCTCACGGAGGACGAGAAGGCAGAGATTGAGCGAATGCGCCGGGAGACGGGAAGCCGCTTCTGCCGCCGTTGCGACTATTGCCAGCCGTGCACGGCCGGCATCCCCATCTCGGTCGTGCTGGCCTTCCCTGCAATGGTCAAGCGCATGCCGAGGAAGAGTCTCTTCTCCGGCTTCATCGCCGAGGCGCTTGAGAAGGCAGCGGAGTGCACTCAATGCGGCCTCTGCGAAGAGAGATGTCCCTACCAGCTTCCCATCAGGGAGATGTTGGCGGAGAACGTCGCCAGCTACCGGGAATTGAAGAAGGAGTGGGAGAAAACCAACTCTCATTGACCACAACGTTGCACCCTGCCATGCCGGCCGGGCCCGCTGGCAGCGAAGCCAATGATAGATACCGACACGGGGAAACGGGTTGACTGAGAGCCCCCTCCGCAGGCGGTTCTTCTACGGCTACGTCATCGCCGCCCTGGGCTTCCTCATCGAGGCTGTCTTCTGGGGAACCTATCGCAGCTTCGGGCTCTTCTTCAACCCGCTGCTCAACGAGTTTGACTGGACCCGCGCGCAGGTCGCCGGTGTGGCTTCCATGGGCTGGCTCATCCTTGGACTGATGAACCTGCCTGCCGGAGCCATGGTGGACAGGCGTGGCCCCCGGCTCACGCTGGCCATCTGCGGTTTCTGCTTCGGTCTGGGCTACATACTCATGTCCGGATTGAACGGCTTGTGGCAAATCTATGTGTTCTACGCCATAGTCGCAATCGGCATGAGCGGCGCCGACGTCGTGCCCCTCTCCACAATAGCACGCTGGTTCGTGAAGAAGAGAGGCACCGTGACAGGCCTTGCAAAGATCGGGACCGGCGTCGGCATGATGGCCACTCCTCTACTGGCCAGTCATCTCATTGAGACACAAGGTTGGAGGACGGCGTATGTCGTGCTCGGGGCCATCGCCATCGTCGCGCTCATCGCCATGGCGCAGTTCATGAAGCGCGACCCGTCTACCATGGGCCTGCGGGCCTACGGCGCCAGCGAGCCAGCCACGCCGACAGCGACGGAGAGGCCGGAGGAAGGCACTCCTCTCCGACAGGCACTGCACATCCGTCAGTTCCGGACTCTGTTTGCCATGTACGTTCTTGTAATAGCCTGCGCCGAAGTAGTCATGATTCACACCGTGCCCCACGCGCAGGACCTCGGGGTGTCCTCCGTCGGCGCGGCAGGCATTCTCGCAATCATCGGAGGAACGAGCATCGCAGCGCGGGCTATCATCGGCGTCGTGGTTGACAGATTGGGTGCACGGAAAGCGCTGCTGCTCTGCTTCGTCCCTCTCATCTCGGCGCTTGTCTGGCTGCAGTTCGCCGACTCGCTGTGGATGCTCTACAGCTTCGCCGTTCTCTACGGGCTCAGCCACGGAGGCTTCTTCACACTCATCGCCCCCGTCGTCGCACAGCTCTTTGGCACCATCTCGCACGGGGCGATTTTCGGCGTCATCATGGCCGGGGGCGGCATAACGGGTGCAGCCGGCCCGGTGCTCGCGGGCAGGGCATTTGACGTCCTCGGGAGCTACCGTCTGCCGTTCATCGTAATCACCGCCATGGCAGTTGGGGCGCTCCTGCTCGCAGCATCCATTACGAAGACTCCGTACGAGAAGGAAGTCGAGTCAAGAAGCTCCGGCGCGAGCCTTCACGAGTGAAGTCCTCTCCTGTTCGGGAGTACTTCGGGGTTCACGAGAGTCGGCGGAACCTCGCCCGACAGCGCGGCAACCACGTTATCCACGGTCATTCCTGCCATCCTGTCACGCGTACGCCTGGAGTTGGCCCCCAGATGAGGAATCAGAATCACATTGTCCAGGGCCGCAAGTCCCTCCGCCAGCCGGGGTTCATTCTCGTACACGTCGAGCGCGGCGCCTGCTATCTCGTGCGACCGGAGCGCCCTGACGAGCGCCTGCTCATCGACGATGGGTCCGCGCGATGCATTGACCAGATATGCCGTGGGTTTCATCAGTGACAGTTCCCTCTCGCCGATGAGGTGATGAGTAGCTTCGTTCAGCGGCACATGCAGCGTCACGAAATCGGACTCTCGCAGGAGGAAGTCCCTCTCAACGAACTCCGCACCCGAGCGTCGCTCTATCTCCTGGCCTGCGCGATGCACGTCCGAATACAGCACGCGCATGTCGAAGCCTGCGGCACGTCTGGCCATCGCCTGTCCGATTCTTCCCAACCCCACTATCCCGAGCGTCGTCCCGGTGATATCCGCCGCGATGAACGCCTCCGGACGCCACTCCTTCCATTCACCGGACCTCGCGAAGCGGTCGACCACAAGGACGTCCCGCGCAATCGCCATGAGTATCGCCCACGCGAGGTCCGCCGTGGCATCGGTCACAACATCCGGTGTGTTCGTGACCATCACTCCCCGCGCCGTCGCCGCATCCACGTCGACATTGTTGAATCCGACTGCGTAGTTCGAGACCACTCTCAGTTCCGGGGCTGCATCCAGCAGCTCTGCATCGATGCGCTCCCTGGGGAGACACACGAGCGCGTCGACATCAGCGACTGCTGTCAGCAGCTCCTCTCGCGCCATCTGCCCGTCGTGCGTGCTCACCTGGACTTCGAATCGCTCCCGCAGGCCCTCGATGAGCCCGCGCCCGGGGATATCCCTGTACGTGACCAGTACTTTCATTCTGTTGGCACCTCCCTGCAACCACTGACTCTAGCAGAGGCGCGCCCGTCAACCCAAACGCCAGGTGTGCCTCCAACTCCTCGCCAGCGCATGTATAATGCCATCAGACATGCGGGCAAGGCTGCGGAGGATTGATGTCACAGACCAGCGGTTCAGGCGGCGAGGGGCACCCGGGCACTCCGATTGAACCCGGCGAACTCAGCCTCATGAACAGCCGTGCGCGAGAACTCCTGCTCAAGTACTGGGATCTCCGCCTGTTCAGCGCGGCGATGAGAAGACACGGAATCGACCTGGGTGACGCCGTGGTTCTGGACGCCGGCTGCGGCTCAGGCTATAGCACCTTGCTCATCTGGGAGATGTTCCGTCCGCGCGAGTTGCTCGCCTTCGATGTCATGCCGGAACAGGTGGAACGCGCCAGAGCACGCGGACTTCCTGCCACGATCTTCGTCGGAGACATCACGGGCCTTCACCTGGCCGACCAGTCCTGTGACGCAGTCTTCGTACTGGGAGTCCTCCACCACTGCCCCAACTGGCGAGAGGGGCTGGCACAGGTTGCGCGGGTCCTGCGAGACGGCGGAGTGCTCCTCCTGGAGGAGCCCGGCAAGCGGCATATCGCTCTTGAGAGGGCACTCCTCGGCTGGGCCTCCACATGCGACTCGGGATTCAATCTCGAATCGTTGCGACAGGAACTCGCCAGGGTGGGACTCGCGGTCGTCGAGGAGAAGCCTCTGTATTTCGGTCTTTTCGGAAGCTTTCTGTGCGCCAAGATGGCCGGCCACACGTCGCCCGAACACATAGTGGCGCGACGGCTTCTGCACACGTTCTCAACCGCAGGCGATATGGCGGCCAGCCACGAGGTTCAGACATGAACATGGAACGGCGCGCAACCGAGCATCTTGATGTCCTGGTCATCGGAGGAGGTGGGGCAGGCCTGCGTGCGGCAATAGAAGCAGCTGAGGCGGGCGCGAAGGTTGGGATAGTCTCGCAATCACGCGTCGGCTATGGAAGCCTCACCGCGATGTCCGGAGGGGGCTTCGCTTCGGTCAGGCTACCCGGAAAGGGAGATTCCGAACCCGAAGGATGGCAACAGCACTTCCGGGACACCGTCGCGGGCGGCCGCTACCTCGGCGACCAGTCTCTCGCAAGGCTGCTCGCCCTGCGTGTCCCCGGAGAGATGGCCCAGCTCGACCGATTCGGGGTGCGCCTCGCACGACCCGACGCAGCTCCGTGGCTCGCCTATTCCATTGACCCGGGCCACAGGGCAGCAGCCATGATATTCGGCGAGAACGTCATCGGGACGGACTTCACATTCCCCATGCGGGACTACGCACAGCGGCAAGGGGTCCGTTTCTTCGAGGGAATGCTGGTCACCAGACTGCTGCTGAGCGACCTGCAGGTTGTGGGAGCGGTCGCGTTGTCGCGTGACGGGGCAATCCAGCTATTCACCGCGCGCTCAACCGTGCTGGCTACAGGGGGTGCCGGACAGCTCTTCAGCAGAACGGACAACTCCGCAGGCTCCACAGGAGACGGCTACGCCCTTGCCTACGAGGCCGGACTGCCACTGAGAGACATGGAGTTCATGCAGTTCTATCCCCTCTCGACAGGCCCCGGTTCTCCCGGCATCTTCTACGAGATTCTCGTCGTCGGCGCGGGAGCGAAGCTGCTCAACTCCGAGGGCGAGGACATCCTTGCCAGGCATGGGCTGACCGATGCGATGTCGCTTACCCGCGACCGGGTGAGCCAGGTTGTCATGTGTGAAGTGCTCGAAGGCCGAGGATGCGACGGCGGCGTTCTGCTCGACCTCTCGACGATTCCAGGGACGATACTGGACAAGGTTGCCCTCCTTCTGCCGAAAGGCTCCAACAGCGGCAAGATGCACGTCTGGGTTGCGCCAACCGCTCATACCCATCTCGGCGGAGTCATTATCAACGAGAGAACCGAGACTTCCCTCAGGGGGCTCTACGCCGTTGGCGAGGTTTGCGGAGGTATTCACGGGGCCAACAGGCTCTCCGGGAACGCGCTATCCGATCTGTTCGTCTTCGGCGCAATCGCAGGCGCCGAGGCCGCGAAGAAGGCAGGAGACTCGCCCGCGCCCGGGCTGCCGGATGAGACTGCCGCTGCAGAATGCAGCCGCCTGGAATCACTCGTCGGCCCGTCCGGCCCGGACGCACGGACACTCCGTTCCGAGCTACGGCAAATCATGTGGCAGCAGGCAGGAGTTATTCGCAGCGAGGGGTCCCTCAGGAAGGCTAGTGAAGAGATTGAACGACTGAGTGCATATCTTCCTGCTCTGCATGCGGAGGCCGGCCAGGCCCTGCAGTACCTCCTCAAGACCCACAACCTGTTCCTGTGCGCCGGGATGCTGTGCAGGGCAGCTCTCACGCGAACGGAGAGCCGCGGCGCTCACTGCCGTAGCGACTACCCCGAGCAGAATGACAGGGACTGGCTACGCAGCATCGTGATTCGAAGGGAGAACGAGCGTCCAGTTCTCTCATACCGTCCCGTGGAGTTTCCATACGTCACTCCCCCTCAGGGAAGTGGCGCCCTGCGGCAGTCATGACACCCCACGACACGCCTGTACAGCGACCTCGCGTGGCTCTGGCCCATCATCAGCCCTCCCGGCGACTACGTTGAGGCGACCCGGAAGTACACGCGTCTCATTCGAGAAGCAGCCCGTGGCCCCGTGCGCCGCTCGCTCAACCTTCCTGTCTTCACAGGTGCCTTGGGACGTAGCCGGGACGCGCCACTCTACGGGAGGGACACAACGACCACCACGGAGGTTCCCCGACCGGGGACACCGGAGATGGTGATTCTTCCATGCCAGCGCTGCAGACGCTCGCGCATTCCAACCAGTCCAAGAGCAAGAGGGTCGGCAGCCTGGGAATCAGTGATTCCCTTCCCGTCATCCGATACGGACAGCCGCAACACACCATCCTGAACTGTGAGTTCCGACACAACCGATGACGCCTCGGCATGGCGGGCGACGTTCGTGAGGCATTCTTGGAAGACCCTGAAGAGCGCTGTCGCCAGCCGTGGATCGAGCTGCAGGTCATCGGTGTCAGAGGCAAAAGCGCACGGGATGCCTTTACGCCTTTCAAACTCGTCGGCCTGCCATCCCATTGCGACCACCAGACCCAGGTCGTCCAGAATCCCCGGCCTCAACTCAGAGCTGATCTTACGCACGGTATCCGAGGTGTTGTCGATGAGCTTCGTCATCCCTTCCATCTTGGACACAGAACTCGCGTCGTCAGAACCAACGCGCTGCCTGAGCCACTCGAGGTCCATCTTCAACGCGGTCAACGCCTGGCCCAACTCATCGTGAAGCTCTCGGGCGATACCCGTCCTCTCCTCTTCTCGTGCCTGCTGCAGATAGTCGGCAAGCTCCCGAAGCTGCGACTGGGATTCCTGAAGTTCCTCCACGCGCCTCACTGCCGTGAGGTCCTCTATCGCAGCAGTCAGACCAACGGACTCCCCTCCTTTGTCCCGAACAAGGGACACGCTCATCCTCGCCGGAAACGTGCTGCCATCAGCGCGCATCATCTCGATCAGGTATGAACCGGACCTCCCTTCGCGAAGTGCTTCCGCATGGCATTCCCCGGCCTTGGTTCGGTCCGCAGGCACAGCAAGGGAATAGACACTCGTTCCGACGAGCGCCTCAGTGCCCTCTACCCCGAAAATCTCTGTCAGTGCTCGGTTCGTCTGGAGAACGTGTCCCTCCACGTCAGCTATGGCGATGCCTTCGCTCATCGAGTCGAACACCAGCCACATCCTGTGCGCCGCAGCATGAGCCTCAGCCTCAGCAGCCAGTCGCGCCTCGACATCGCGGGCCCTCTCCAAAGACTCCTCAATCCTTCTCACATAGATGCCACCGATTCTCTTCTCCCTGGCCGAAGGAACGTGTCCTCTTTCAAGGATGAGCAGTCCGAGAGTCCCGGAGGGGCCGAGTTGGTACACTGCGCGGTTGGCGGTCTCCTCAAGCGTCTCGAGTTCGCCTTCTCCCAGTCCACCCAATCCGAACCCCGACAGGAGTTCGCGTTCGCCGGGGGCACCGCGAAGCAGTGCGAAGCGCCTCAAGCCGAACAGTCGGACGGCCTTCTCCCGGGCTTCCGAGGAGAAGTCGACCTCGGGGTCATCGAAAGTCAGTGACGCTATCTCGTACAGCGTCGAGAGCCCGGCAACGTTGAGGACGTTCTCGCTTCGCTGAGACTCGGGGACGCCGTACGCTGTCACTGCACTGCCCCGGCTCCGACGGAGTCGCCCAGCACAGCCACGCTGACTGTCTTGTTGTGAAACAACGGCACATCACCGAAGCTTCCAATCTCTCCGAACGTCAATGCACCGAGCAGGGGCGTCTCTGCCCCAACGCCTCTCTGTACGAGCCGCACTTCTTCGTCGAATCGACTCCCCATGAGCACCTGTCGGGACACGCAATCGAAGACCAACCCGAGTCGCGGTCGCTCAACCGCCTCCGCTGCGCGTCGGGCGACGGCGCCCGCCACTTCATGAAGCTGTTCGACGTCTCCTCTCATCACGCTCCCTACTGCATTGCGGGGAACTTCGGTGACGAAATCAATACTCTCGTCATCGTTCACCGATAGCGGGTCCCGAATCACGTAGTTGCCCACAACATCCGGAAACCCGAGAGGATGAAGCATGCCGTACTCGGCGAATCGTTCGCGGTCAATTCCTCCGAGCCGCTCAGCGTACACTCGGAAGGCAGGCACCGCGTCTATCTCTTCCACACGTTTACCGTGTGAGCGAGTGACCACAAGTGGCTCGCCCTCTGGTTGCCAGCCATGACCAAGAGCCGTGCCAATCTGCACGCCGCCAATACATGCTGCGGCAATCGCGCCGCTGGCGGCGCCTTTCTCGGTAAACTGGAAGGTGCTCTCGAACCGCAGACTGTCCCCGGAGCCGCCGCCCACGTACTTGTAGTCAGGTCCGAGTGCATCGTAGAACGAAGCGGTCATCTGGTAGAGATTCGGCGCCAAACCGTCGGGCAGCACAACTACAAGGCCCCCGCCGTCGGTAGACTTCCGCAGTCGTTCCCCCACCCGATACCCGACACCCGTTGCATCGTCCTCAAGGCCCTCCTCGAGCAGGGTCATCACACGAACCTCTTCTCCTCCGAGGAGCCCAACAACAACTCCCTGGCTAAGGACCTGCTCGCCGCAAATCACTGCCCCGACGCAGAAGCCGGCCATTCTGCCAGTACCCACACATCTGCTCCACGTCGAGACAACCTCGTCGCTGGCGTACGCGTCGGTGATGAAGACAATGGTGAGCTTCGGATCTGTCACATTGGTCAGCGCCTGCTCAAGAGCCTCCGACACCGCGCGCGCCGTGCCTTGTCGCTGGCTACACCCAACCGCTGCATGCATGCTTGCCTCCCCGTACGGAACCAGGCTGCGTCGGGCCGGACCTGCCTGCGTCCGGACTCAGCCAGACTATGCGCATCTCTGCTGCTCCTTGCGAACGACACTCACCATCTCGGCCCTCGCGACCAGTTCCGGTTTCTCGAGATAGTCTGCGGAGGACTCGAAAGGTTCTCCGGTAACACTGATGTAGCGATGCGCCTCCATCTGCATGACACGCGACGTATTGCCGACCTTCGATATCCATCCCGAGACTTCCAGGAAGTCTCCTGCGCGTATCGGCGCCTTCAGTTCTATGCTGTTGTACGCCGCGAGCAAGCCTTCGTCGCCATCGAACCGGACCATCAGCTCCGTGCCAATGTCACCGAACAGACCGAGGACATAGGCGCCGTTCACCAGCCCGCCGGCGTAGTGCACGTCCTTCTCACTGACGCGTACCCGCAAGGCCGCTTTCTCATCGACAGCTATCGAGCGTCTGACCATGGCAGATGCCTCTCCTGTGCGGGTGTCTCGTCTCTCTGGCCGCACACCAACGCCACGATTCTAGCACAGGGAGATTCCTGCACAGCGACGCCGGATGCCTTGACTGTGGGAACACACGAGACTATTGTTCGCACAACGTTGCCTCAGGAAGGAGCACTGGCCGACACGGGTCAGAGCGATGGACGCCCTCGTAGCAAACGTACTGCTGACGGCTCGAACCGGCATGTCCGGCTGGACACACCCGGGGCGTCATCATGGAAGTGAGAGGTCGGTTGAACCGGCACGCCTTCGTCGATCTCTTCGCGCTGCATATCGCCGCACTGGAAACAGGGCGAGACCGTTTCTTTCAGCGGACTGTCGAAAGCGCTCCCATGCAGGAGCACCTCTCGCGCGTGCATCTGCAGCCCCTGCCGGAACTCACTCACGGTCGGCACGAGTTGTCCGCGGACACGCTTGTCGGCAGGGTGGACCCGGCATTTTTTGTCTACCCCCGGCGAGGCCCCACCTTTCCCACCATCATCTACCACCACGGCAACCAGGAACGTCCTTTCGACTTCGGCAGCAGGTCAAAGAACACCTTTCGCACTGTTCTCGCTGCCGACGTGCGCCGCATAGAGGCAAACCTCATCGTTGTCCGCGCACCATTCCACCGTTGGCCAACGAGGGACTACATGCGCCGCATGGGAGACCTGACGAACTTCATGGCGATGCTGGCGACCTCGGTCCAGCTGATAGACGCGCTGATTCGTGCCTGCCATGAAGAGGGCAGTCCACGCATCATGGTTGCGGGAATAAGTCTTGGCGGCCTGGTCACCAATCTGCACCGGACTCACTATGACACGGCAGATCTGTACGTCCCCCTCCTCTCCGGAGCCGCGCACGGCGACTTGTTCACATCGTCGGCCTATCGACGCCTGTTGGGCAAGCAGGGCAGGCGACACCCTGAACTCATCAGGGAGCTGCTCAACTTCGAGGCGGACTATCAGAAAGTGAAGACGGACAATGTCTTCCCTCTGCTTGCGAGGTATGACCAGTACATAGTGTTCGAACGACAACGCGAGTGCTACGAAAACCGCCCCATTCGCGTGATGGAGCGGGGCCACATCACGGCAGCGCTCTCACCTGCTCTTCTGAGGCAACACATCGTCGAAGTTCTTAAAGGCGACGTTCCTGCACATTAGAGTCCCCGACGTCCGGTGTCCCCGCCCGCATGCCCAAAGAGAGGACGAGCAACCGCACCTGTCTGTCACCACGGCTCCAGCATGAGTCCTGCGCGACAAGTCACACGAATGCTTCACGAAACCGCTCTCCCCATCCACCTCGAACGCCCCAGTTAGCTTGCTTGCCCACCGTTGATGGAGCCGGCACAGATCTTCACGCAGGCCGCCGCCGTTCGAGCAAGTGGATGCCCGGAAGGACAGCCGCACTGCGCCGAATACGCAAGACCGACTCGCCGGCCAGGCGCTCCTTGCTCGGCGAAGCATCGAATATCCCCTCCTCGTGCGACCCCTCCCGCCATGGTCAAATGCGAGTGCTCCAAGCCATAAGAAAAGGGGCACAGTTGCCTGTGCCCCCTTGGGGTGCGAGTTGTTGGTAGCGGGGGTTGGATTCGAACCAACGACCTCCGGGTTATGAGCCCGACGAGCTTCCACTGCTCTACCCCGCGACGGGTGCGCATCCGCGCTCCGAAAACGTTTTGTATCCGACTTGATATAGGTCAAGGCCTCGGTCATTAGTACGGCTTAGCTGAACACATTACTGTGCTTACACACGCCGCCTATCAAGCAGGTAGTCTTCCTGCGACCTTACCTGGTTAACCCAGTGGGAGATCTCATCTTGAGGTGGGCTTCGCACTTAGATGCTTTCAGCGCTTATCCCATCCAGACATAGCTACCCAGCGCTGCTCCTGGCGGAACAACTGGCACACCAGAGGTCTGTCCCTCCCGGTCCTCTCGTACTAGGGAGAGCTCCTCTCAAATCTCCAACGCCCACGGCGGATAGAGACCGACCTGTCTCACGACGGTCTGAACCCAGCTCGCGTGCCGCTTTAACGGGCGAACAGCCCGACCCTTGGGACCTTATCCAGCCCCAGGATGCGACGAGCCGACATCGAGGTGCCAAACCTTGCCGTCGATATGAACTCTTGGGCAAGATAAGCCTGTTATCCCTGGCGTAGCTTTTATCCGTTAAGCTACGGCCTTTCCACTCAGAACCGTAGGATCACTTTGCCCGACTTTCGTCCCTGCTCGACTTGTAGGTCTCACAGTCAAGCTCCCTTATACCAATACACTCTACACACGATTTCCATCCGTGCTGAGGGAACCTTTGGGCGCCTCCGTTACTCTTTAGGAGGCAACCGCCCCAGTCAAACTACCCACCAGACACTGTCCCCGCTCTGCGGGTTAGAACCATAACTGAACAAGAGTGGTATTTCACCAATGGCTCCACCGAGGCTAACGCCCCAGCTTCACAGCCTCCCACCTATCCTACACATGCCCAGCCAAAGCTCAGTGCCAAGCTATAGTAAAGCTGCCAGGGTCTTTTTGTCCGGCCGCGGGTAGAGGGCATCTTCACCCCCAATTCAATTTCACCGAGTCCCCCGTTGAGACAGCGCCCAAGTCGTGACACCTTTCGTGCGGGTCGGAACTTACCCGACAAGGGACTTCGCTACCTTAGGACCGTTATAGTTACGGCCGCCGTTCACTAGGGCTTCAGTTCAAAGCTTCGAGCTTGCGCCCTGACCTCTCCCTTTAACCTTCTAGCACCGGGCAGGTATCAGCCTCTATACGTCAGCTTTTTCGCTTTAGCAGAGACCTATGTTTTTGTTAAACAGTCGCTTGGGCCAATTCTGTGTCCCCATCTCATAACAAGATGGGCCCCCTTATCCCGAAGTTACGGGGTTAATTTGCCGAGTTCCTTAACGGGGGTTATCTCGAACACCTTGGGACATTTATCCCCGCCTACCAGTGGCGGATTGCGGTACGGGCGCCAGGAATTCTAGTAACGAGGTTTTTCTTGCCAGTGTGGAATCAACTGAGTTTTCTCCGGTTGCCCATCGAATTCTCCCTCTCCTCAGCTTAACACCGGAGTGGATTTGCCTGCTCCGGCACACCTAGAATCAGGAACACACCATGTCCAATAGGCATGCTCACCCTATCCTACTGTGTCCCCCCTTTACCTTAAAACGAAGACCTGACGGTGTAGGAATATTAACCTACTGTCCATCGCCTACCCCATTAGGGTTGGGCTTAGGGCCGACTAACCCTATGCCGATTAACGTTGCATAGGAATCCTTAGGCTTACGGTGGGCATGGTTTTCACATGCCTTCACGCTACTCATACCAGCATTCTCACTTGTCTACGCTCCACCACGGCTCACGCCATAGCTTCTCTGCAAAGACAACGCTCCCCTACCAATTGCTTATTCAGCAATTCCATAGCTTCGGTGACAGACTTTAGCCCCGTTACATTATCGGTGCGGTGTCACTCGACCAGTGGGCTGTTACGCACTCCTTAGAGGATGGCTGCTTCTAAGCCAACCTTCTGGCTGTTTGTGCAACACCACCGCCTTTGCCACTTAGCCTGTCTTAGGGACCTTAGCTGATGGTCTGGGCTGTTTCCCTCTCGACTACGGGGCTTATCCCTCGCAGTCTCACTCCCAGGATTAACACCTACGGTATTCGCAGTTTGGTTGAGTTCGGCAACCTCACGGCCCCTGACTCATCCAGAGCTCTACCCCCGTAGGCTACAACCTGAGGCTGCACCTAAATGCATTTCGGGGAGAACCAGCTATTTCCGGGTTCGTTTGGCATTTCACCTGCACTAACCACAGCTCATCCGAGAATTTTGTCTCATTCACCAGTTCGAGCCTCCACTCGGTTTTACTCGAGCTTCACTCTGGCCATGGTTAGATCACCCGGTTTCGGGTCTAATCCGTGCGACTCAACGCCCTATTCGGACTCGCTTTCGCTTCGGCTCCACAACGTAATTGCTTAACCTTGCCACACAGATTAACTCGCTGGCTCATTCTTCAATAGGCACGCCATCAGCCCGCCGAAGCGGACCTCTGACTGCTTGTAAGCACAGGGTTTCAGGTTCTATTTCACTCCCCTCCCGGGGTACTTTTCACCTTTCCCTCACGGTACTAGTTCACTATCGGTCATCAGCAATATTTAGCCTTGGAGGGTGGTCCCCCCAGATTCCCACAGGATTTCACGTGTCCCATGGTACTCAGGAACACAAGCGGAGGTTTCTATCTTTTCACCTACGGGACTCTCACCCTCTACGGTTGCCCGTTCCAGGAGCCTTTGGTTAAGATGAAACTTTGTAACTCCGTCGCGGATATCGGATCCGCCTTCTCGTGCCCTACAACCCCGAAGCAGCCTTTCGACTACCCCGGTTTGGGCTCTTCCCCTTTCGTTCGCCACTACTCAGGGAATCTCGGTTGATTTCTATTCCTCGGGCTACTAAGATGTTTCAGTTCGCCCGGTTCGCCCCTGCGTACGCAGGTGCTTGGGTTTTGCCCAAGCGGGTTGCCCCATTCGGGAATCCCCGGCTAAGCTAGCTAGACAGCTAACCGAGGCTTATCGCAGTCTTGCCGCGCCCTTCATCGCTCGCTGATGCCAAGGCATCCACCCTGTGCCCTTCATCCCTTGACCTACATCAAGCCAGACACAAAACGTATTCGATTGTTAACGTACGGACGCGCAACTCGCGAATGGGAATTCTACCTGAGGTGGCTATCTCCTGTCAAACACTCCACTCATCCCCCACCAGCCTCAGCCACCTCGCGGCGCAACAACAGGGCATTATAGCAACTCCACGCCCCCGATGGAAGCTCTGTCAGGCGCCCTGGGTCACAAATCGGCCAAGGTTGCCTGCTTTGAACGACACCGGCACGATATCATTGATGGTCAGCAGGCCCGGGCGCGCATTGATGACCGCCGGTATCAGGTTCACGGCCATCGCCACCGTGCCATAGTCACCGTGCCAGCACGGAGACACCCGGGCCCTCACCTCGGGCGTCCCTACAATCACCACCTCGTCGAACGACGGCGTCGCGCCAAGGAAGGCCGAGAAGCTCAAGCGTATCCTGTTCTCGCCACCAACTATTCCGATTGCCTCCTGCTCTGTCCCCTTGACCTGTCCCCTCGCAACCGCAAAGTACTCCGACGAGACCTGCTTCTCCGCGACGACCGGTTCCGGCCCGGTGACGCGGACTTCTTCCAGCTCCCAGCCAAGCGCGTCAGCTATGAGGCAGATAGACATCTCAAGGCCGACATGGCCCGTTATCGCGCCAGACTCAATTGCCCTCCTGTACTCATCCACATCCATTCCTGCGCCAATCTTCTTCTGAAAGGGTTGTCTCCTCGGCGTTGCATCCATCCGCCGTGTAATCTCAATCCTCTGCACATCCGTGCACGCAGCGGACAGTAGCGACGCCCTGAGGTCCATCAGGAAGCCGGGGTTGATGCCGGTACCCAGCATGCTGACACCATGGAACTTGCACAGTTCGTCATACCTGGCAGTCAAGTCCGCAGCCACAAACGAGGGGAACGCCAGTTCCTCGCACGTGGAGATTACGTTCACGCCGTTGCGGAGCGCCACCTCAGTCTGAGGAAGAAACGCCTCCAGCGGAGACACCGTTGTGTAGATGGCGATGTCCGGCCTGGTCTCCTCGAAGACGGCTGTCGCGTCGCCGGTGATCTTCACCCCGGCGGGTGAAGCGAGGCCGGCAATCTCACCCAGGTCCTTGCCTTCGAGGCGCGGATCCACATCCACAGCCCCCACGTAGCGAATGCCCTTCCTCTCAGCAAGTATATGCTGCACAACCCGAAGACCCATGGGGCCAAGCCCCACGTGCACCGCTCTTATCTCTCTATCCATGTCTCAGTCCTTTCATGTGTGGTCCGCCTTGATGTACAGGATATCGAGGGCCTTCCCCAATTGCGGCCGCAGGAAAACGATGAGTGAGGGGCACGCCACTTCGGTGGCGTGCCCTGTCTCGTCAATCCAGCAACGTCATGTTGTCGATGAGCCGCGTCGCCCCGATGCGAACAGCGATGACCGCAAGTGCCGGTTCGGCCAACGACTCCAACTCCTCGAATGAACCGGGGGCAACGACAGCGGCGTAGTCCAGGGAAGCCAGGGGTTCAGTCCGAATGACATCTGCCATCCTCTTGCGAACCAGGGCCACATCGAGACCGCCCTCGTGGCACATGTCGCGAGCGCTCGTGAGAGCCTGGTACAGCACCCTTGCAGCTACCCTCTCCTCCGGCCCCAGATAGGCGTTGCGGCTGCTCATCGCAAGGCCGTCCGATTCCCTCACGGTCGGAATGACTACGATGTCCAGATTCATGTTCAGATCGTGCACCATCTTTGTGATGACAGCCACCTGCTGCGCATCCTTCTGGCCGAAGTACGCCCTCTCGGCCGCCACGATGTTGAACAGCTTGTTGCACACCGTGACAACACCGCGAAAGTGGCCAGGCCTTGAGGCCCCTTCAAGCAGGGAAGTAACTCCTTCCACATCCACCCAGGTGGAGTACCCTCCGGGATACATCTCGGAGGCCGGCGGAACGAAGACCACATCCACACCCTCTCGCTCCAGGAACTCCAGGTCTCTCTCCAGATTCCGTGGGTAGCTGGAGAGGTCCTCCGACGGGCCGAACTGCGTGGGATTGACGAAGATGCTGACAACCACCGTGGCATTCTCGGTGCGTGCCCGCCGCACAAGCGACAGATGCCCGTCATGCAGGTAGCCCATCGTCGGCACGAGGCCAACTGGTCTCGGCCACGAAGGGCGCAGTGCCTTCAGACTGTCAACCTGGTGTACGACTTCCATGCTCTCCGTCCTGTCATGCTTGCGGCGCGCTAGTCGCTCCGGGCAATCCGGTTCTGTCCGTCCACGTGAACGACGACCGGCTCGAGCTTCTGCGCGTCCTCATCGCCCATCATGCGATAGGACACGATGATTACGAGGTCGTTGACAACCGCGAGGCGGGCAGCCGCACCGTTGAGGCCGATGACACCGGAGTCCGCTTCACCTTCGATGACATAGGTGCTGAACCGTGCTCCGTTGTTGACGTTCAGCACGTCGACTCGCTCGTACGGATAGAAGTCGGCAGCCTTCATCAGAGTCCTGTCAATGGTGATGCTCCCCTCGTAGTCGAGGTTCCCCTGGGTCACTCTCGCCCGGTGAATCTTGCTCTTGAGCATTGTCCGAATGTTCCTACTCCTTGAGATTCCTGACGGCAGGCACTCCCGCAACGCTCTCCGCCTGCAACACCGCCCGTTGCACGGCCTGAGTCACCGCTTCCACCGCGCCAACGCCAAGGACATTCATATCGCATCTCCTGTCCCCGGAGGACAGGACAAACAATGTGTCTCCGTCATACATGGACCCGCAGGGGTCAATCGTGCGTGCGAGTCCGACCTGCGCCATCTGAGCCAGCCGGTGCGTCTGTGTCTTGCGCAGTCGAACGTTCGTGGCAACGACGCCCACGATGGTATTGGAGGTAGGAAACGGCCGTCGCATCCGCCTCTGCTTCAGCAAATCGGCCGTCCGCAGGAAGCCTCCCCCAGCCAGGTCGCGAGGACCGGCAATCACGTGGCCCGAGGTCGGGTTGATGACATCCCCCCAAGCATTCACGACGATGAGTGCTGCGACTACCACGTGGTTGCCAAGATTCACGCTGGACATGCCGATGCCGCCCTTGGTAGCGTGCTCCATGCCGAGGCACTTGCCGACCGTCGCGCCCGCACCTGCACCAACACTGCCCTCGGCCGTCTGGTTGTCGGTCGCATCACAACATGCGGCATAGGCATTGTCGGGCGTTGGCCGCACACGCGAGTCACCGATGGAGAGGTCGAAGATGATTGCGGCGGGGACGATGGGTACTACTCCGGCCACCGTGTCGAAGCCGGCGCCACGGTCCTCGAGGAATCGCATCACACCCGCAGTGGCATCCAGTCCATATGAGCTGCCGCCGCTGAGAAACACACCGTGAACAAGGTTGATGGAGTAACCCGGTCTGAGGAGTTCAATCTCCCTGCCGCCGGGAGACGCGCCGCTCACATGCACTCCCGGCACGGCGCCGCGCTCGCAGAGCACGACCGTACACCCGGTCGCAGCATCCAGGTTCGTATGGTGCCCGACCCGCAGTCCGGGCACGTCAGTGATTGAACCAGACATCGTCACCACAAAAAAAGCCCTCGCGGCACACATGACCGAGAGGACCCTCCAGGAGTCTCCTATTCACCGTCTCGGTCGGCAATCGATCCAAGCGGGCTCTATACAGGAAATCTGCTGCCCTGGCTCGCTGCCTGACAGGTCAGCGGCCTACTAAATGGTAGCATCAACGCTCGCAACTGGTCAAAGCGCGGGCATTGCGGGGCCTGAAGCCCACACAAGCGCACGCAACGCGGCGGTCCTATCCCGCCGACGCAGCAAGCTCAGTCTCGATATCAACCATAAGCGGCCTGAGCCTTGAGATGAACTGCTCGTCGACCGCCCGGTCCGGCAGCGGCGTGACAGAGACCCGGCCGTTCTCCACGGCCCACAGGTCGGTCCCCTGCGGCGCATCGTGCATGTCTTCGTGCCTTGTGATGAGATAGTACTCGCCGCTCTCGTCGGATTCCCTCTCTATCTTGTCACAGTAGTTCGCACTACTGAGGCGCGTGACTTCCACTCCTCTTATCCGTCCGAGGGAGAGATTCGGCACATTGACGTTGAGCAGCATCGCGCCATTGAGCGCCCCACAACCCACGCGCTTCGCTATCAGAGCCGCCACTCTGGCCGCAGCAGTGAAGTCGAGGTTATCGTAGGCATACATCGACACAGCCAGAGACCGGATGCCGTGGAGGTATCCCTGCATGGCCGCCCCGACCGTGCCGGACACGTACACGTCATGGCCGAGATTCGAGCCGCGGTTGATCCCCGAGACGACGAGGTCGAATTGGCTCGAGCAGAGGCTGTTGATGGCGATTATGGCGCTGTCCGCGGGTGTCCCCGACACAGAGAAGGCACGCACGCCCTCCACCTGCGGCACCACTTCCTGAACCCTTATCGGCTTCCGCAGGCTGATTGACGTACCTGCGCCGCTACGCTCCTCTCCTGGAGCAGCCACCACGAGGTCACCGACCAGGGCAAGTTCACCGGCCAGCGCCCACAGGCCAGGGGCACCGATGCCGTCATCATTTGTCAGCAGTATTCGCATGCTGTTGTTGAACGCGGAGGGCAAACCGGGAGGTCAGTCGTCCGCAGTAAGGATTTCACCGTTCAAGTTGAGATCGAAGTTGTAGCCGAAGAAGTTCGGCTTGATCACCACCGAGAACAACGTTCCATCAACCTCGAACGGGTGCTGGCGGTAGTGCGAGGAAAGGGTAACGGACATCGCCTTCGCAGCGAAAATGCCCACCCTTACGTCGTCCACCTTGATTTCCCCGATAGCGAGCCACGGCTTGCGCCGCACCTCAACCTTATGCGTCTTACCGTCGACTTCCACGGTCCATGTCTTGGTCTTGGCCACTTTGCGCGTTCTCCTTTCCGACGTATTGTGCTGTTGCAGCGGCAGGGTGTCAAGAAAGCGGCCTCCCGCGCGCACTCCGCGGCCGAGAGCAAACGTTTGACACGAGGGAAGTCCTCTTGCTACACTCGCTGCGCTGTTTCTATGACTGGCCCCGTGGTGTAGCGGCCTAACATGCCACCCTGTCACGGTGGAGATCGGGGGTTCAAATCCCCCCGGGGTCGCCAGTTCCTCCCACCGATTCGCAGCTTTCTCTGATTGCTCCACGCCAACTCGCGCTCTTGATGAGCATTCCCCTCTGCCAAACATACCTCCGTGGCAGTCCAGGGTCATGTTGCAGTGCTCATGAAGTGCTAGAATCCGTGAAACGGTCGTTTGCCGATATCGGAACATGATTCGCAGCACGTACTATCTCGGTCCTGATGGCGGATTCGAGCAGGAGCTCACACTCGAACAGATTCGCGCGGCACTGGGCCGCAGCGGCGGCCTGCTGTGGGTGGACTTCTGTGAGACCTCGGAAGAAGACGGCAGACTCATGGCCGAGCTGTTTCACTTCCATCACCTGGCCATCGAGGACTGCGTCGGTCCACGCATCGACCCCCCGAAGGCCGACGACTACGGCGACCATCTGTTTGTCATTGTCCACGGCATCAATCACGCTCAGGATTCAGACGCGGTCGAGACTGCCGAGTTGGCTCTGTTCGTTGGCAACAACTTCGTTGTGAGTAGCCACACCCTGCCTCTCTACAGCATAGAGGTAATCAAGCACCAGGTGGAAGATGACGGCCCGCCCATGAAGCACGGCTCCGACTTCCTCGCGCACGCGCTAGTCGACTCACTTGTGGACAACGTCCTTCCCACACTCGACCGCATGAGCGAGGTGGCCGCCGAAATCGAAGAAGGGGCAACCGGCGCCCCTTCCGCCAGTATCCTGCAAACCATACTCAGACTCAAGCGCTCCGTACGACAGATACACCGCACGATGGTCCCCCAGAAGGAGCTGCTGAATCGACTCAGCCGCGGTGAACTCGGCAGTTACATCAGACCTGAGACAGCGCCGTTCTATCGAGACATCTACGACCACCTTACAACCATCGAGTCCCTCAACGAGGCCATCCGCGATAGCGCGGACAACTCCCTCTCTGCCTACCTCTCCTCGGTGAGCAACCGCCAGAACGAGACGATGAAGGTGATGGCCATCGTCGGAGCCATCTTTCTTCCCCTCATGCTGCTCTCCGGCATCTACGGCATGAACTTCGAATACATGCCGGAGCTACACTGGCCCTGGGCGTACTTCGCCGTCCTCGGAACCATGGGGGCTGTCATTGTGGTTGCGCTGGTCCTCTTCTGGCGACGTGGCTGGTTTCGTCTCCGCAGACCTCCTGCCCCAACCAGACGCACGTTCGCCGTCGAGCGACACCGCCTTCGCGGGCACATCTCCAACCACGACAAGCAGTCCCGATAGCGAAAGGACCATCCTGCTCGCTCTGACTCCATGCCTCCAACTCCTCCCCGGAACGTGCCGATACACGTCGAGGAGCAGCCTGAGGTCGCTTGTGCCAGGCATCGTGAAGCACCAGGATTAGGAAGGGTGACAACAACACGTCACGGGCGGAATGACAGGCTACCTCACCGCAGGCCTTCCGACAGAACTGTGACATAATCAATTGCGAACCGCACCCGACAGGAGGCGCGACATGGAATGGCTGAGATTGGAGCAGTGGTCACCCTACATATGCGGGGGCGGCATCGGGATACTGAGCTGGCTCAGCTTCCTGCTCTCGGACAAGCCGCTGGGGACCTCAACGTCCTATGTGCGAACAGCGGGGATGATAGAGAGGCTCTTCCGCGGCGACCGCGTCCTGAAGCGCGAGTTCTTCCAGAAGGTCACGCCGACCGTGGACTGGCAGTGGATGCTCGTCCTCGGCATAGTCATCGGCGCGTTCCTGTCTTCGATGCTGTCCGGCCAGGCACGGCTTGAGTGGGTCCCGGAGCCATGGCTCACAGCCTTCGGCGCCGTTGTTGGACCGCGCCTGATTGTAGCTTTCGTGGGCGGGGCATTGCTCGGGCTGGGAGCGCGCTGGGCCGATGGCTGCACGAGCGGCCACGGCATCAGCGGCACAATGCAGCTGGCCATCAGCAGCTGGGTGGCATCCATATGCTTCTTCGCAGGCGGCATCGCCGTCGCGACACTGCTCTACGCGGTTCTGGCGGGATAAGGGGATAGCTATGATCGAGCGAATCAGAGGCAACAAGAACGGACAACTGGCCCTGGGTCTGCTATTCGGAATCGTGTTCGGCATCTTCCTTCATAAATCTGGAGTGACGCGCTACGAAGTCATCATCGGGCAATTGCTGCTGATGGACTTTACAGTTGTCAAGGTCATGATGCCCGCTGTCATCGTAGGAATGCTCGGAGTCCATTTCATGAACGGTAGAGGTCTGGTTCGGCTCCATGTGCGCGGAGGGTCGTTCGGCTCCACAGTGGTGGGAGGGCTCATCTTCGGCGCGGGCTTCGCTCTGCTGGGATATTGTCCCGGCACCGTCGCGGGTGCGGTCGGTCAGGGCTCCCTGGATGCCCTTGTCGGTGGCGTGACCGGCCTCGTATTCGGCTCCTGGCTCTTCGCAGTGCTCTATCCAAGACTCACATCCTTCCTCGCCCGCGGGGAATTCCGCAATGAGACACTGCAGGAGCTCCTGCACATTGGAACGTGGCAGGCTGTAATCTCCACGGCAGCCATACTGATAGCGCTGTTGGCCGCGCTGGAGTGGATTGGCTTCTAGCCGTTCCACGGAACCAGGGGCAGTCAACAGACTGAAGGGAACTCGGCGGGAGGAGTACGAACGTGGACTTGGACGCAACGTCTATTCTGGGGCATATATCACATGGGGTCGGCATTGTCGGCGTGGCCGTCATAGTCTGGGGTGTGCTTGTCTCGTTGGTCGCCGAGGTGCGGGTCGAAATCGCCTCCCTGCGTGGAAAAAGCACGACCAGGGACAAGATATTCCTGCGCCAGGGGCTGGGGTCCTCGCTGCTACTGGGCCTTGAGTTCCTCATCGCCGCGGATGTTATACGCACCGTTGTCCAGCCAACACTCGAAGAGGTCGCTATCCTCGGCGGCATCGTCGCCATCAGGACGGTCATCAGCTACTTCCTGCACAGGGAGATGGCTGACACGTGGCGTATGACGCCTCCTGCCGGATAGGCGCGACAGGGGAGGCAACGAGCCCACCCCGCTGCAGACGGCGCGACGAATGGCTATGTTATAGTAGCCGCGTGGCCCAGAACTGGCACGCGCTGACAGCCAGCGATGTTCTCGAGGCTCTCAACTCGAAGCCGTTTGGACTCACTGCCGGCGACGCCAGGCGCCTTCTCTCCAAGCACGGGCCAAACAGGCTTGAGCGGAAGAAGAAGACCTCTCCAGTCGTGCTCTTCCTGAGGCAGTTCCTCAGTCCTCTCATCTACGTTCTTCTCGCGGCCGCCATCATCTCCGTCGTCGTTGCCCACTACCTCGATGCAGGGGTAATCATGGGTGTGCTCGTTCTCAACGCAATCATCGGCTTCGTGCAGGAGCGACAGGCCGAGAAGGCGATGGAGGCCCTCCTGAGAATGACCGCTCCGAAGGCCCAGGTGCGGCGCGATGCCACGGTGATGTCCATCCCTGCCGAGGCACTCGTGCCCGGGGATGTAATCCTCCTTGAGAGCGGAAACAGGGTGCCGGCCGATGCGCGCATCATCGAGGAGGCCAACCTCAAGGTCAACGAGTCGTCCCTGACCGGGGAATCACTGCCGGTCGACAAGGAAACGGACGAGCTACCCGGGGCGACACCCATGGCCGACAGGAACAACATGGTGTACATGGGCAGCATCGTCTCCTACGGCCGGGCCGCCGCTGTCGTCGTCGGAACGGGCATGAACACCGAGATCGGCACGATAGCCTCCTCGTTGCAGCAGGTGGTGCCCGAGCCGACACCCGTCCAGAAGAGCATCGAAGGCCTCAGCCGCTACATCGTTGTGGTGGTGCTGGGCATCATTGCCGTCCTGGTGTACGTCGGCTTTCAGCGTGGGCTCGACCATCTGGAGATATTCCTGCTCGCCGTGGCCGCTGCCGTGTCGGCAATACCGGAAGGACTTCCGGCCGTGGTCACGGTCGTCCTGGCCATCGGGATGCGCCAGATGGCGCGACGCAACGCGGTCGTCAGGCGCCTCGTGGCAGTCGAGACACTCGGCTCAGCTACGGTCATCTGCACTGACAAGACGGGCACTCTCACAATGAATGAGATGACCGTGCGTCGGCTCTACGCCGATGGCGAGTTCGTGGACGTGACAGGAGAGGGCTACAGCCCCAAAGGAGACCTGCAGAGGGACGGCAAGGCCTTCAAGCCCGGGGGCGATTCGGCGCTTGGCCTCCTGCTCCGCACCGGCGCACTCTGCAACGATGCGTCGGTCGTGAAGAGAGGGCGCCGCTATGAGGTCATCGGAGACCCGACGGAGGCCGCGCTTGTTGTCGCCGCTGCCAAGGTCGGCATCGACAAGGACGACCTTCAGAGACGCCTCGCCCGCACGTGCGAGGTGCCCTTCGAGAGCGAGCAGCAGTATATGGCCGTTGGCTACCAGGAGGAGAAGACAGTCAGAGTCTATGTGAAAGGCTCGGCCGAGAGAGTTCTGTCGATGAGCGGCAGCATCCTACGCAAGGGCAAAGCCGTCCGGCTTACTGACAAGCAGCAGTCGGCGGTCATGGAGGCCACCGGAGCGCTGGCGGGCGAGGCAATGCGCGTAATCGCTCTTGCGTACATGGACATCCCTGAGACACCTCGCAAACTCAAGTGCAAGGACATTGAGGGAAGCCTGACATTCCTGGGCCTCGCGGGGATGGCCGACCCCCCACGTGAGGAGGCCAGGAGGGCAATCAGGCAATGTGCCGGGGCGGGGATCAGGGTCATGATGATAACCGGGGACCATAAGATCACCGCCGCAGCAATCGCACGTGAACTGGAGTTGCCTGAAGGACGGGCAGTCGAGGGCAAAGAGCTCCAGCAGATGAGTGACGACGAACTGGCCAGGGAGATAGATGGCATCTCGGTGTTTGCCCGCATCGAGCCCCTTCACAAGCTGCGCATAGTAAACGCGCTCAAGTCTCAGGGTCACATCGTGGCCATGACCGGGGATGGAGTGAACGACGCGCCAGCCTTGAAATCGTCCAACATCGGCATCGCCATGGGCATCACAGGTACGGACGTCGCCAAAGAAGCCTCCGACATGGTTCTCGCAGACGACAACTTCGCATCGGTCGTCGCAGCAATCGAAGAAGGCAGGGCCATCTTCGCCCGGCTGCGAAATGTCCTCTTCTTCCTGCTCAGCACGAACATCGGAGAGCTTATCGCTCTCACCGTCTCGGTTGCCGTGGTGGGCAAGGCGCCCCTGCTTGCCGTGCAGATAATCTGGGTCAACCTCGTAACGGACACGGCGGCCGCCATCCCTCTCGGGCTGGAGCCGAAGGCAGGTGACGAACTCACACAACCCCCGAGGCACCCACGTGTGGGGCTCCTCTTCCCGGGTCTCATCACGAGGATAGTGTTTCTCTCGGGCATGATGGGCATCGGCGTCTTCATTATCTTCAACTGGGCTCAGACCCGGATGCCACTCGATGAGGCACGCACCCTGGCCTTCTGCTCGATGGTCGCATTCGAGTGGTTCCGCTCCTTCAACGCCCGTTCCGATGAGCGCACACTGCTCTCAATCGGTCTCTTCAGGAATCCCTACCTGCTGGCAAGCATCGCCGTCGCGGTTCTGCTCCAGCTCGGAGTTGTCTATCTGCCGTTCGCGCAGACGGCGTTCCACACCGTGCCGCTTAGCATCGAGCAGTGGGGCATCGCGGTCGCGGCCGCAGCCACTCTGTTCACCGTCGAGGAGACCCGCAAGCTGGTAGCTCCACGACTGTTCTCAGCGGGCAAGTGGCAGCCCGTGCGCAAGCCCTGGCAGTAGCCAATCCGCGGCCACCTTGTTTGAAACCCACCCCTGCGATGATTCTTGCCTTGTCCCAGGGTCGATGGGGAGGGTCCGGATGTAGGGGCGGTTCGCGAACCGCCCGGTGACCGATGAAGGTCACGACAGCAGCCTACGGTTGCCCGTGGGGACATGGTGGTGGTTTCGGATGTAGGGCGCAGGCATGCCTGCCCCGCCACCCCGTCGTCACACAACGCCGCGAAGGCCAACACAACCGTGAACGGCACGCAACCCGACGGGCGAGGCATGCCTCGCCCCTAC